>NZ_JBHYMQ010000031.1:0-17853 GCF_042742985.1 Streptomyces sp. NPDC058864
TGGCGTTGACTTTTGGCACGCTGTTGAGTTCTCAAGGAACGGAAGCTTCCTTCGAGACCGTTTCACCGGCCCCTCCGGGCTTTCCCTTCGTTGTCTCCAACCTTACCAGATCCGTTTCGCGTTTCCGCTCTTCGTTTCCGGCCCCCTATTGGAGCGGGGTTTTTCGTTTCGCGCCTTCCGGCGTGTCCACTACGTTAGCGGATTTCCCCGGCGGTTCATAATCGAGCCATTCGGTTCGTATTTCGGCATGCCGAAATAGTCCCCGTGGGGAGGTCGTGCGGTAGTGGTTTGCCGCCGGGCGGCTTGAGTGGCCGCCCCTGGAAAGGTCACCCCGTCCGAGGCAGCTTGAGAACACTACACCACGCCCCACGGTGCTTCAAACCTGTGGCCGTCAACAGGTTTGAGCGTTACCTTCGGGGCATGACCGAGCATGCGCACTCGTACCTGTGGTGGGCCGCCTGACGGCGGCCGCCCCTCAGCGCATGCATCCAACGGCCGCCGCTTCGGCGGCCGTACGTGTTTCTGCTCCGGCCCGCCGAGCGTGGCGGTCCACAGCCGGGAGGAACACCGATGACGAGGGTCTTCAGCGGGATCAAGCCGACGGGGCACCTGACCCTGGGCAACTACCTGGGCGCGGTGCGGCAGTGGGCGGCTGTGGACCAGCACCGGGCCGAGTCGCTGTTCTGCGTCGTGGACCTGCACGCGCTCACCGTCGAGCACGATCCGGCCCGCGTACGGCGGCTGAGCCGGCAGGCGGCGACGCTCCTGCTGGCGGCCGGCCTCGACCCGCGGGTCTGCACGCTGTTCGTGCAGAGCCATGTGGACGAGCACGCCCGGCTGGCGTACCTCCTCGAGTGCACCGCCACGGACGGCGAGATGCGGCGCATGGTGCAGTACAAGGAGAAGGCGGCCAGGGAGCAGCGGCGGGGCGGCACTGTGCGGCTGTCCTTGCTGACGTATCCCGTGCTGATGGCGGCGGACATCCTGGCGTACGGGGCGGACGAGGTGCCCGTCGGTGACGACCAGGCGCAGCACGTGGAACTGACGCGGGACCTGGCGGTGCGGTTCAACCACCGGTACGGGCCGGTGTTCACCGTCCCCCGGGCAGTGCTGCCGCGGGTGGCGGCGCGGGTGATGAACCTGCAGGACCCGGGGTCGAAGATGGGGAAGTCGGAGGACACCGGTCCGGGGATCGTGTATTTGCTCGACGAGCCGGAGGTGGTCCGCAGGAAGGTGCTGCGGGCGGTCACGGACAGCGGGCAGGACGTCGTCCACGACCCGCAGGAGCGGCCGGGGGTGGCGAACCTGCTGGAGATCCTGTCGGCGTGCACCGGCCGGCCGCCGCAGGAACTCGCGGTGGGGTACGACTCGTACGGCGCCCTGAAGAAGGACACCGCCGAGGCCGTGGTGGAGGAGCTGCGGCCGCTGCGGGAACGGCACGCGGAGCTGGTGGCCGACCCCGGGTACGTCGACGGGGTGCTCAGGGAGGGCGCCGAGCGGGCGCGGGCGATGGCCCGGCCGACGGTGGACGCGGCCTACCGGGCGATCGGGCTGCTGCCGCCGGGCTGAGGACGTACCGGGCCGCCGGCAGGGGACCGCCGGCCCCCGCCGGCGGCCCGGTCAGCCGTTGCCCGAGGCCAGTTCGCGGCTGCGGTCGCGGGCGGCTTCCAGAGCGGCGATCAGGGCGTGGCGCACGCCGTGCTTCTCCAGTTCCCGGATGGCGTTGATGGTGGTGCCGGCCGGGGAGGTGACGGCCTCGCGGAGCTTGACGGGGTGCTCGCCGCTGTCGCGGAGCATCACGGCGGCACCGATGGCGGACTGCACGATCAGGTCGTGGGCCTGGGCGCGCGGCAGGCCGAGGAGGATGCCGGCGTCGGTCATGGCCTCGACCAGGTAGTAGAAGTACGCGGGCCCGGAGCCGGAGAGGGCGGTGGCGGCGTCCTGCTGGTACTCGGGGATGCGCAGGGTCTTGCCGACGGGCTGGAAGATCTCCTCGGTGCGCAGCAGGTGCTCCTCGGCGGCGTGGCTGCCGGCGGAGATGACGGACATGCCCTCGTCGACCAGGACCGGGGTGTTGGGCATGACGCGGACGACCGCGATGCCGTCCGCGAGGCGCTCCTCGAAGAACGCGGTGGGGACGCCGGCCGCGGCGCTGATGATCAGACGGTCGGCGGCGACGTGCGGGGCGAGCTCCTCCAGGAGGGCGGACATGTCCTGGGGCTTGACGGCGAGGATGAGGGTGTCGGCGGTCTTGGCCGCCTCCTCGTTGGAGACCGACTCGACGCCGTAGCGGGTGCGCAGCTCCTGGGCGCGGGCCGGGCGGCGCGCGGTGACCAGCAGATTCTCCGGTTTCCAGCCGGCACGGAGCATGCCCGACAGGAGGGCCTCACCGATCTTGCCGGTGCCGAGCACCGCGACTTTCTGCGTCATGCGGCCATCCTCGCACCGTGGGCGGCCCGGAGGCCGTGCCGTCCACGGTGCGGTCACCCGCGGGGATCAGGCCGTACGGCGGCGGAGGGTGGCCGCGCCGAGGGCGAGGGCGAGCGCGGCGCTGCCCGCGACGACGGCGAGGTCGCGGACGAAGTCGCCGGTGACGCCGGTGTGGGTGAGCACCTCCTGCATGCCGTCGACGGCGTACGACATGGGCAGGACGTTGGAGATGGCCTCCAGTACGGGCTGCATCCGGTCGCGCGGCATGAGCAGTCCGCAGAGCAGGATCTGCGGCAGCAGCACGGCGGGCATGAACTGCACGGCCTGGAACTCGCTGGCGGCGAAGGCGCTGACGAACAGCCCGAGGGCGGTGCCCAGGCAGGCGTCGGCGAGGGCGACCAGGAGCAGCAGCCAGGCGGAGCCGGTGACGTCGAGGCCGAGCGCGAGGACGGCGAGCCCGGTGGCGAGGGCGGCCTGGACGACGGCGACGGCGCCGAAGGCGAGGGCGTACCCGGCCAGCAGGTCGCCCTTGCCGAGCGGCATGGACAGCAGGCGTTCGAGGGTGCCGGAGGTGCGTTCGCGCAGCGTCGCGATGGAGGTGACCAGGAACATCGTGATGAGCGGGAAGATGCCCAGCAGCGAGGCGCCGACGGTGTCGAAGGTGCGCGGGCTGGCGTCGTAGACCCAGGACAGCAGGGTCAGCAGGACGCAGGGCACGACGACCATCAGGGCGATGGTGCGCGGGTCGTGGCGCAGTTGCAGCAGCACGCGGCGGGCGGTGGCGAGGGTACGGCGCGTGCTCATCGGACGGTCTCCTCGGCCTGGTGGGGGAGCTTGCCGGCGGCCTCGTCGACGAGGCGGAGGAAGGCGTCCTCGACGGTGGGGGCGCCGGTGCGTGCGCGGAGCGCGTCGGGGGCGCCCTGGGCGAGGATGCGGCCCTCGCGCATCAGGAGCAGCCGGTGGCAGCGCTCGGCCTCGTCCATGACGTGGCTGGAGACCAGGAGGGTGGCGCCCCGTTCGGCGGCGAGGCGGTGGAAGAGCTCCCACAGGTCGCGGCGGAGGACGGGGTCGAGGCCGACGGTGGGTTCGTCGAGCACGAGCAGTTCGGGGGTGCCCAGCAGGGCGACGGCGAGGGAGACGCGGTTCAGCTGGCCGCCGGAGAGGTTGCCGGCGAGGGCGGTGGCGTGGGAGGCCAGGTCGACGTCGGCGATGGCGCGTTCGACGTGGCCGGGGGCGTCGCCGCCGAGGACGGCGGCGAAGTACTCGAGGTTCTGGCGGACGGTCAGGTCGAGGTAGACGGAGGCGGCCTGGGTCACGTAGCCCAGGCGGGGCCGCAGGTCGCGGTGACCGGCGGGCAGGCCGAGGACGTCGAGGGTGCCGGTGACGGCCGCCTGGGTGCCGACGACGGCGCGCATGAGGGTCGACTTGCCGCAGCCGCTGGGGCCGAGCAGGCCGGTGATCTCGCCTCGGGGGACGGTGAACTCCAGGGCGTCCAGGACGGTGCGGCCACCGCGGACGACGGAGAGCCCGGAGGCGTGCACGGCGGGTCCGGGGCCCGGTTCCCGGGGCTCCTCGGCTTTATTCATCATGCGGTGAATAATGCTCCCGGGCGCGTCGGGGCGTCAAGGAGCGGCAGGTGTATCCGTTTGGGTGACGGATCATTTACGCTCCGTTTACTTAAAGAGCTTGCAAAATGGAGTGGCTGTCTGCGCAAAATGAAGGGCGGCTACGCATCGGAACGGGGGCACCTGTGGTATCGGCCAAGGGAGTTGCGCGTGCTGTCGCCGTCATGGCGGCACTGCTGCTCTCCCTGTTCGCGGCGATAGGCTGCGCCGCCGCCGAGCCCGTCCCCGCCTCCGGCCGCGGCACGGGCACGACGGTGGCGCGCGCGGAGCCCGAGACCCGTAACTGCCTCGCACGGAGGCAAGGGAGCAACGGCATACGCCTGGTGCTGCCCGGGACGGTGAGCGTCCCGGCGCCGGCATCCGCACCGCGGGGCAGCGCCGGAACCGATGAGACGGTTCCGGTGGAGGACGCCCAGGTGTCCGCCGCCGTGACGGCGCCGCGGACCGCCCGGCAGGCGGTACCCCTCTCCAGATCCGGAGAACTACCGGTCGCCCACGGCGCGTTCCGCTGCTGAGGCACGGCCTGCCGCCTGCTCTTCCCTCCTGACCGCGGTCGTCGCCCGCGGCCCGGGCCCCACCCCGGTCCGAGCCCGCGCCGGCGCCCGCGCGTCCACGTGCACGCACATGCACTCGTACGCGGCGCCCGCGGTCCGGGAGACCGACCCCCCACACTGCTCGACCACGTACGCCCCCGCCCACGCCGGCGCCGGGGCGCAATGGAGGACACCCGCGTGAAGACCTTCATCCCCCCATGCACCACCTCCTGTTCCGCCCTCCCCCCACCAGCCGTCGGGCCCGTCCGGCCCGTCCGCGGCTCCCTCACCCCCGCCCCCACCCGGTGAGCCGCCTCATCCGCGCCGCGTCGCGACTGCCCCGTCCGCAGTCTCTGCGCGCCGACTTCACCGCCTCCCTCGTCGTCTTCCTCGTCGCCCTGCCGCTGTGCGTGGGCGTGGCCGTCGCCTCCGGGGCGCCGGCCGAACTCGGTCTGGTCACCGGCATCGTCGGCGGCATCGTGACCGGGATGCTCCCCGGCAGCAGCCTCCAGGTGTCCGGCCCGGCCGCCGGGCTGACCGTCCTGGTCTACGAGGCCGTCCAGGAGTTCGGGCTGCCCTCGCTGGGCGTGCTCGTGCTCTGCGCCGGCGGGCTGCAGCTCGCCATGGGCGTGCTCCGGCTCGGCCGCTGGTTCCGGGCCATCTCCGTCGCCGTCGTCCAGGGCATGCTGGCCGGCATCGGCCTGGTGCTGATCGCCGGACAGGTCTACGCCCTGACCGACACCGCGGCACCGGCCGGAGGCCCGGCGAAGATCGCCGGATTACCCGGACTGGTCGCGGGCACCGTCGTCTCCCCCACGGCACTCACCGCGCTCGCCGTCGGCGGCGGCACCATCGCGGTGCTCGTCCTGTGGCCCCGCATCCCGCGCGCAGCGCGGCTGCTGCCGGGACAGCTGGCCGCGGTCGGGCTGGCCACGGGCGCGGCCGTGCTGTTCGACCTTCCCGTCGAGCGCGTGGAGGTGGCGGGGCTGCTCGACGTCGTCCAGCCGCCGGGCGCCGAGCAGTTCGCGGGGCTGGCGAGCCTGTCCATGATCGGCACTGTGCTGGCCTTCACCCTGATCGCCTCCGCCGAGAGCCTGTTCAGCGCCGCCGCGGTGGACCGGCTGCACGACGGGCCGCGCACGGAATACGACAAGGAACTCATCGCGCAGGGCGCCGGCAACGCCGTCTGCGGAGCGCTCGGCGCCCTGCCGATGACCGCGGTCATCGTGCGCAGCGCCGCCAACGTGCAGGCCGGTGCCCGTACGAAGGCGGCACGTGTGCTGCACGGCGTGTGGCTTCTGCTGTTCGCCGCGCTGCTTCCGGGCGCCCTCGGGGTGATCCCGGTGGCCGCCCTGGCGGGCGTGCTGGTGCACGCCGGCTGGAAGCTCGTACCGGTGAAGGAGATCGTGCCGCTGTGGCGCGAGCACCGGGGCGAGGCCGTCGTGCTGATCGTGACCGCGACGGGCATCGTGGTCACCAACATGTTCGAGGGAGTGCTCATCGGGCTGCTGACCGCCGTGGTCAAGGCGGCCTGGGAGACCTCGCAGACCCATGTGGAGATCCACGACAAGGGCGAGGGCCCGATCGTCGTCCGCGTCCTGGGCAACGCCACCTTCCTGCGGCTGCCCAGGCTGCTGGAGCAGCTGGAGGCGCTGCCCCGCGACCGCCCGATGGAACTGGACCTGCGCCGGCTGCGGCACCTCGACCACGCCTGCGCCATGGCCCTGCTCGGCTGGGCCGAGCGGCACAACGAGGAGGGGGTGACGCCGGTCCAAGTGCAGGGCGCACCGGTGTGACGCGGCGGCCCCGTCCCGCCCGGAACCGGGCGGGACGGGGCGTCGCCCCTGACCCACGGTTCCGGGCCGTCTCAGGGTCATCCCCTATGGCTTCGGGGGCGAAGCGGAGTGACCGTGGCCATATGAGGCGTTCAACCGATGTATCCCGGGACGTGACCGGATCCGAGAAGCGGCAGCTCGCGGTGGCCTCGGCCACCCTCGGCCCCTGGCGTCCGGCGGCGGCCGTCGGCGCGATCGGCGGCGGGGTCTCCCTCGCCGCCTCCGCCCTGAGCGGCGACTTCGGGCTCGGCGTCGTCGCCGGCGCCGTGTCCGTCGCGCTGATGCTCTTCTTCCTCGTCGGCGGCACCGGCGCGGTGACCGGGCGCGGCCCGCGCGCCGACCGCCGCATACGCCGCTGGGCGGCCGCCCACCCCTGGCGCGTCGCGCTGGTCCCGGCGGGGATGCTGCTCGTCACCGATGTCGTGGTGCGCCAGATCCTGACCTCGGAGGGCTTCTTCGGCAGCCTCTGGGACGGCCTGTGGCGAGGGCTGCTCGTCGCGGGCGTGGTCGGGGTCGTCGGTTCCGTGGCGGGGAAGCGGCGGGCGGGTTAGGGCGTCTCGGCCTACGGCCCGTCGGTCCTTTTCACCGCCACCGTCAGGTCGACCTTGTAGGGCTCGACCACCTGGCCGTCCGGGAAGAGCGCCTGCAGCGCACGCCGCTCCTCGTCGAGGATGCGGCGGGCGGTCTCCGGGGCGAGGACGGCGAAGTAGGAACGGCTGCCGAGCATCGTGAGGTGAGTGTCCAGCGGGACGGTGCGCGTCCAGCGGAGGACGCGGGTCTCGGTGCGCATCCCCAGGCGGGTGCCGAGCGAACGGAGGATGTCCTCCGCCGTGCCCGTCAGGCCGTTCTCGTGGTAGCGCGGGACCGCGCGGGCCAGCCGCTCCTCCTGCTCGCGCACCCAGGCGACCCCGGTGTCCGGGACGTTCCACCACAGGGCGAGGGCGCCGCCCGGGCGAAGCACCCGTGCCGCCTCGGGGGAGGACTTCGCCGGGTCCGTCCAGTGCCACGCCTGGGCGTAGGTCACGAAGTCCGCGGCCCCGGAGGCGAACGGCAGCGCGTCCCCGTCCCCGCGTACGAGCGGCACGTCCGGCTGGCCCGCGCGCAGTTGCGCGGCCATCCCCGCCCCCGGCTCCACGGCCGTCACGTGCGCCCCACGCGCCCGTATCAGCGCCGTCGCGATCCCCGTCCCGGCCCCGACGTCCAGGACCCTGGCCCCGGTGAAGGGCCGTCCGCTGATCTCCTCGACGGCGTCGAACAGCTCTCCGGGGTAACCGGGGCGGGCCGCGGCGTACTGCGCGGCGACGGTGTTGAACGAGTGGGCGAGCACGCGGTGGGCCGGCTGTGTGGTCATGGGGGTTGTTCTTCCCCGTGGGACACGGGCGCGACCCACCGCGCGGGCCCGGTCAGACGCACTCTCCGGTGACGTACCCGTCGCTGCCGGTGTGCACGTAGGTGTCGGAGACGTACTGGTTGGGGCCGATCCGGTCCCAGATGTTCGAGGTGCCGTAGTAGCCGCTGACCCGCTCGCCCGGGGTCTGGCAGAAGATCGGCACCTTCTGGTCATACGGAAGGATCTTGACGATCTGGTAGCTGGTGCCCGGCCCGGTACGGACGTTGAGCCGCACGTCGGGGGCGACCGGGTAGTACACGAGATTCGGAGCCGCCACGGCTTCCGCGGCGCCCCCCAGCACGAGGAACACCGCCCCGGCCGTCGCGGCCGCACCGGCCGCGAGTGCGGCGCGCCGGCTCTTGCCCTTGCTCAACACGTTCCTCCTGCGGGACGTATCACTGGCGGGCACACGCGCTCTCCGCGTGTGGCGCGATGGACGTGAACCGGGACAAGCGGCAGGTGTCAGCTGCAGCGCGACGCGACGTACCCGTCGCTGCCGGTGTGCACGTAGGTGTCGGAGACGAACTGGTTGGTGCCGATGCAGTCCCAGATGTTCGACGTGCCGTAGTAGCCGCTCTCCGTCGTACCCGGGGTCTGGCAGAAGATCGGCACCTTGGCGCCGTAGGGAAGCACCTTGACGATGTGATAGTTGCTGCCGGGGCCGGAGCGGACGTTGAGGCGCACGTCCGGCGCGACCGAGTAGTAGATGAGATCGCCCGAAGCCGGAGCCGCCGCGGCATCACCGGCGCTGCCGAGCACCGGGAGCACCGACCCGGTCAACACGGCCACGCCAGAGGCGAGCACAGCGCGCCTGCTCTTGCTGCTCAACACTTTCCTCCTGGAGAACGAACCTCGCGGACGCGCGCCACCGGGCTCCTCGACCAGCGATGAGCCCGGTGGTGCGATGGAGCATGGTGCGTGGGTCGTATGCGCCTGCTACCGCGGTGCCTAGCAGCGGCCGGCGATGTATCCGTCGCTGCCGGTGCGCACATAGGTGTCGGAGACGTACTGGTTCGGGCCGATCCGGTCCCAGATGTTCGAGGTGCCGTAGTAACCGCTCACCGTCGTACCCGGCATCTGGCAGAAGATCGGCACCTTGGCGTCGTACGGCAGGGTGGTGACGATCGGGTAGGCCGTACCCGGTCCGTTTCGGACGTTGAGCCGCACGTCGGGTGCGACCTCGTAGTAGATGATGGGCGGCCCCACCGCCGATGCTTCCGCCGCGCCCCCGAGAACCAGGAGGACAGCTCCGGCCATCGAGGCCGCGGCAGCCGCCAGCACCGCGCGCCTGTTCTTGCCCGTACTCCTGCTCAACCCATTCCTCCCGCGTAACGGATCACCAGTGGACGCACACCACCGGGCCACCTTGGGTGCTGGGCCATGTGACGCGCTGGAGCACGAAGTGCGGCTGTGTCAGCTGCAGCGGGGAGCAATGTAGCCGTCGCTACCGGTGTGCACATAGGCATCGGAGACGAACTGGCCTTCGCCAATGCAGTCCCAGATGTTCGACGTGCCGTAGTAACCGCTGACGGTCGTACCCGGCGTCTGGCAGAAGATCGGCACCTTGACGTCGTACGGAAGCACCTTGACGATGTGGAAACCGGTGCCGGGCCCCGACCGGACGTTGAGCCGGCACCCCGGAGCCACCGCGTAGAAGATCTGCCCGCCAGAGGCCGCGGCGCCCGCCGCAGCGGTCTTCGCCTCCACGCCGTCACGCGCCTCGTCAAGATTGTTCTCGGCCATCGGCCCTCCCCCGTGAAGATTCACGCTGTGTCAGGTGCAGGCTAGCAATCCGACCCGTCGCCGTTACGAGGATCCACTAGGCTCACCGAGTTGCGGCTGCTGACGAACACACGGGGGTGGGTCATGCCGCCAGTGCGGAGACCTGGGACCGACCCGGAAGCGGAACATCCGGAATACGCGGGGCAGTACCGGCTCGAGGGCCGGCTCGGCTCCGGGGGCATGGGCGTGGTGCACCTGTCACGTTCCACTTCCGGCATGCGCCTGGCTGTCAAGGTCGTACACGAGGAATTCGCCAGGGACCCCGAGTTCAGGGCGCGTTTCCGACAGGAGGTCGCCGCCGCCAGACGCGTGAGCGGGGCCTTCACCGCATCCGTCGTGGACGCCGACCCCGATGCCGAGCGGCCGTGGATGGCAACGCTCCACATACCCGGGCCGACACTGGCCGAGTTCGTCAAGCGGAACGGGCCTGTGGCGCCGGCACAGGTCCGGTACCTGATGGAGGGTCTTGCCGAGGCTCTGCGGGACATTCACCGGGCAGGCGTCGTCCACCGGGACCTCAAACCCAGCAACGTGCTGCTGGCCGTCGATGGCCCGAAAGTGATCGACTTCGGCATCTCGCGCCCTTCGGACAGCGAGCTGCGCACCGAGACGGGCAAACTCATCGGGACTCCGCCGTTCATGGCACCCGAGCAGTTCCGGAGGCCTCGCGATGTGGGGCCGGCAGCGGACGTCTTCGCGATGGCAAGTGTGCTGGTGCACGCCGCCACTGGACGTAGCCCGTTCGACTCGGACAGTCCATACATCGTGGCCTACCAAGTAGTCCACGATGAGCCGCAGTTGGACGGCATCCCGGCGGACCTCCGGCCGCTCATCGAGCGTTGTCTGGCCAAGAACCCCGAGGACCGCCCCTCGCCGGACGCACTGATGGCCGAACTGAGGACGGTGTCGGCTTCGTATGACACCCAGACCTTCAACGCCTTCGAGATCGAAGGCCTCGTCCCTGCCCAGCGTCAGTCCAGTGAGGGCCAGGCCGTGCCCTCAGCGGGAAAGTCCGCACCCGCAACGGCAACGGAGGCGAACCCCCGTTCACGACGGCGCGCCCTGCGGGCAATCGTGGCAGCGGCGACACTGGCGATGCTCGGCCTGGGCGCCGTGTGGGCGACGACGCCCGACAGTGCTCGCACCGGACCACCCGAGGGTTCGGGCGGCCGTTCCGCCGTCGCCGCCTTTCGACCGTGGGAGACGGTCCTTCGAAGCAGCGGGGCAACCACACCGGCGGCATGCGGCGTCGGCGCGGGCGCCCTCTTCTGCAACGGTCCGGGCGTCAAGGCGGCCAAGGTGGACCCGGACAGCGGCCTGTTGCAGTGGTCGGTGCACGCGCAACTGAGCCGCATCCCCGGGACCAACCCACCGGCGCCGGAATTGGCAGGCGGCGTTCTCCGTGTCGTCAGCGAGGACGAGTCCCGTATGGAGGGCCTCGACCCCGATACGGGCCGCTCCCTCTGGACCCTGGACATCTCGGCGTACGAGGGCTCGCCCACCGGTGTCGGAACGACGGTCCTGTTCTCCGGCCGGGACGGGACGGTCACCGCCGTGGACGGGACGACCGGAAAGGAGCGCTGGAGAAGGAAACTGCCGGGATTCACCCGGCCGTCGATCGGCGGGAACGGCACATCGCGCTCCGCATACGCCGTGGAGTCCGCTCCGGACGGACGTCACACACGTGTCGCTGCGCTGAGACTGGCCGACGGCCGTGTGGAGCGCCAGGTCATGCTCGGCGGGCAGTTGAGCTTCCTCGGCGAGTCGGGCGGAACGCTCTTCCTCGCCTCTTCGGATGCCCTCACGCGCGTCAACGCGATCGTGCGGCTGCGTACGACGGACTGGTCGTCACGTCGCATACCGCTCACGATTCCCCTCGTCGAGGCCCATGCTGCGGTCCGGGGCGGGACGGTGTACCTGCTCGAATACGAAGGCTCGTTGCTGGCCGTGGACACCGACCGCGCGAGTGGTGCCGGCAAGGCCGAGCAATGGAGGCTCGAAACGTCGGTGAGCGGTGGTTCCTGGCCGACCGTCGCCGGGCGTGGTCTCTACTTCAGCGCCGCCGACGGGCGGCTCCTGGCCGTGGACGCCGAAAGAGGCGTCTTCCTCGGACAGACGAAGCCGCGTCTGGGAACGCGGCCGGCCGGCTACCCCGGATTCCCGCCCTCCCCCGTCGTCGCCGACGGGAAGGTGTTCGCGACCGCCCCCGACGGCACCGTGTTCGCCGTGGACGCGAAGGACCCCTCCCGCTGGTGATCGTGGCGACCGGCGGAAGGGGTCCTGGGGACAACCGATGCGGGGCCGGGGTCAGCGCTCGAGCTTCGAGACGTCGCGGACGGCGCCCTTGTCGGCGCTGGTGGCCATCGCGGCGTAGGCCTTGAGCGCCAGGGAGACCTTGCGGTCGCGGGCCCTGGGGGCGTAGGCGCCGCCGAGGGCGGTGCGGCGGGCTGCCAGTTCGTCCTCGGGGACGAGGAGTTCGATGCTGCGGCCGGGGATGTCGATGCGGATCCGGTCGCCGTCCTCGACCAGCGCGATGGTGCCGCCGGAGGCCGCCTCGGGGGAGGCGTGGCCGATGGAGAGGCCGGAGGTGCCGCCGGAGAAGCGGCCGTCGGTGACGAGGGCGCAGGCCTTGCCGAGGCCGCGGCCCTTGAGGAAGGAGGTGGGGTAGAGCATCTCCTGCATCCCGGGGCCGCCCTTGGGGCCCTCGTAGCGGATGACGACGACGTCGCCCTCCTTGATCTCCTTGCGGAGGATCTTGTCGACGGCCTCCTCCTGGGACTCGCAGACCACGGCCGGGCCCTCGAAGGTCCAGATGGACTCGTCGACGCCCGCGGTCTTCACCACGCAGCCGTCGACGGCGAGGTTGCCGCGGAGCACGGCCAGCCCGCCGTCCTTGGAGTAGGCGTGCTCGACGGAGCGGATGCAGCCCTCGGCGGCGTCGAGGTCGAGGGCCTCCCAGCGCTCGGACTGGGAGAAGGCCTCGGCGGAGCGGACGCAGCCGGGGGCGGCGTGCCAGAGTTCCTCGGCCTCGGCGGAGGGGGAGCCGCCGCGGACGTCCCAGGTCTTGAGCCAGTCGGCCAGCGACGGGGAGTGGACGGCGTGGACGTCCTCGTTGAGCAGGCCGCCGCGGTGGAGCTCGCCCAGCAGGGCGGGGATGCCGCCGGCGCGGTGCACGTCCTCCATGTAGTACGTGCGGCTCTTCGCGACGTTGGGCGCCACCTTGGCCAGGCAGGGCACGCGGCGCGAGACGGCGTCGATGTCGGTCAGGCCGAACGGGACGCCGGCCTCCTGGGCCGCGGCGAGCAGGTGGAGGATCGTGTTGGTGGAGCCGCCCATGGCGATGTC
This sequence comes from Streptomyces sp. NPDC058864, assembly GCF_042742985.1. NCBI lineage: Bacteria > Bacillati > Actinomycetota > Actinomycetes > Kitasatosporales > Streptomycetaceae > Streptomyces > Streptomyces sp. NPDC058864. The sequence continues at coordinate 12,941 of NZ_JBHYMQ010000031.1, forward strand.
GAGGGCCATGGCGTTCTCGAAGGCCGCGAAGGTGGCGATCGAGCGCGGCAGCACGGACTCGTCGTCCTGCTCGTAGTAGCGCCGGGTGAGGTCGACCACCGTGCGGCCGGCGTCCTCGTACAGCGCCTTGCGGGCGGTGTGGGTGGCCAGGACCGAACCGTTGCCGGGCAGCGACAGGCCCATCGCCTCGGTGAGGCAGTTCATCGAGTTGGCGGTGAACATGCCGGAACACGAGCCGCAGGTGGGACAGGCGTTCTCCTCGATGCGGAGGATGTCCTCGTCGGAGACCTTGTCGTTGACGGCGTCGGCGATCGCGTCGATCAGGTCGAGCGTGCGGACGGTTCCGTCGACGAGGGTGGCACGGCCGGCCTCCATGGGTCCGCCGGAGACGAAGACGGTGGGGATGTTGAGGCGCAGGGCGGCCATCAGCATGCCCGGGGTGATCTTGTCGCAGTTGGAGATGCAGATCAGCGCGTCGGCGCAGTGCGCCTCGACCATGTACTCGACGGAGTCGGCGATCAGGTCGCGGGAGGGCAGCGAGTAGAGCATGCCGCCGTGGCCCATGGCGATGCCGTCGTCGACGGCGATCGTGTTGAACTCGCGCGGCACGGCACCCGCGGCCTTGATCGCCTCGCTGACGATGCGGCCGACGGGCTGCAGGTGGGTGTGCCCGGGCACGAACTCCGTGAAGCTGTTGGCCACCGCGATGATCGGCTTGCCGATGTCCTCGCTCGCTACGCCCGAGGCCCGCATGAGGGCGCGGGCGCCCGCCATGTTGCGGCCGTGGGTGACTGTGCGGGACCTCAGCTCGGGCACGGGGACCACTCCCTACGTTTCCATCCGGAGCCTTCGAGCGTACGCCAGCGCTCGTGGCACGCGGCGGTGCGTCCGTATTCCGGACGACGAGTCCACGGTGTGGATGCCGGTCCGGTGCCGCGGCAACAGGTCCGTGGCGGGCCGGCGACGAGGCGCTCTCCCCCATTGTCGCCGGTCCGCCGCGGTGCGGGCTCAGCCCGTGACGGGTCCCGGATCGGTGAGGTAACCCTGGAGCGTCGGCGCGACGAGGGCGACGACCTCCTCCATGTCCGCCGAGGCGAGCGGCTCGATCTTGATGACGTAGCGCATCATCGCAATGCCGAACATCTGGGCCGCCGCGAGTTCCGCGCGGAGCCGGGGATCGGGGACCTTCAGCTCCGACGCGACCCGTTCCAGCAGCCGCCGCAGGACGATGCCGCGCAGCACGCCCGCGGCCGTGTCGTTGGTCACTGCGGAGCGGACGATCGCCAGCATGGGGGCCCGGGAGACCGGGTTCTCCCAGATCGAGACGAAGAAGCGGGCCAGCCGTTCGCCCACGCCCTCGGGGCCGGCCGCGAGGACGTCGGGGACGCCGAAGGCGGGCTCGAAGCTCAACTCGATGGAGGCGGCGAAGACCTGCTCCTTCGCCCCGAAGTAGTGGTGCACCAGCGCCGGGTCCACGTCCGCGGACTTGGCGATGGAGCGGATCGAGGTCTTGTCGTAGCCGCGGGCGGAGAACTCCTGGCGGGCCGCGGCGAGGATCCGGTCACGGGTCTCGGGGGTGCCCGAGCGGCTCCCGGCGGGGCGGCCGCGGCCGCGCCTGCCGGTGCCACCGGCCTCCGGGGCCATCAGCGCACCCGCGCGGCCGCGGCCAGGTGCAGCCGGGTGAAGGCCAGCGCCTCGGCGAGGTCCGCCTCGCGCTCGGCGGCCGACATCGCGCGCCGGGTGTTGACCTCGATCACCACGTGGCCGTCGAAGCCGCGCGAGGCCAGGCCCTCCAGCACCTCCGCGCAGGGCTGCTTGCCGCGTCCGGGCACCAGGTGCTCGTCCTTGCCGGAGCCGCTGCCGTCGGCCAGGTGGACGTGGCCGAGCCGGTCGCCCATGCGGTCGAGCATCTCCAGCGTCTCCGTCCTGGCCGTGGCGGTGTGCGACAGGTCGATGGTGAAGTGCCGGTAGTCGTCCTTGGTCGGGTCCCAGTCGGGGGCGTAGGCCAGCATCTCCCGGTCGCGGTAGCGCCACGGGTACATGTTCTCGACGGCGAACCGGACGTCGGTCTCGTCCGCCATCCGCCAGATGCCGGCGACGAACTCCCGCGCGTAGCTGCGCTGCCAGCGGAACGGCGGGTGGACGACCACGGTCGAGGCGCCCAGCTTCTCCGCCGCCGCCTGGGCCCGCTGCAGCTTCACCCACGGGTCGGTCGACCAGACCCGCTGGGTGATCAGCAGGCAGGGGGCGTGCACCGCCAGGATCGGGATGGCGTGGTAGTCCGACAGCCGGCGCAGGGCCTCGATGTCCTGGCTGACCGGGTCGGTCCACACCATGACCTCGACGCCGTCGTAGCCCAGCCGGGCCGCGATCTCGAAGGCCGTCGCCGTGGACTCGGGGTAGACCGAGGCCGTGGACAGCGCGACCTTCGCGTCCGGTACGCGCACGGTGTGTCCGTTCGGGTCCACAGGGTCATGGGCTGCCACGGGGAACAGCGTACGGCGGCCGGTCGGCCGAGCGGCACATCGCACCCGGCCGACGTGACGCGATCGACACGCGCGCGGCACGGCGGCCGCGCGGTGCTCGTACGCGTCGCGCCCCGCCCTCAGCCCCGGTCGCTGGTCATCAGGTCGAGGCGGCGCAGGATGACGCCCTCGCGCAGCGCCCAGGGGCAGACCTCCAGCTCGGTGACCCCGAACAGGTCCATCGCCGCGTCCGCGACCAGCGCCCCGGCGAGCAACTGGCGGGCCCGGCCCTCCGACACGCCCGGGAGTTCCCGGCGGGCGCCCTCGGTCATGGCGGCCAGCCGCGGCACCCACTCCTCCAGCGTCCTGCGGCTGAGCGTGCGCTGCACGTACAGGCCGTCGGCGGAGCGCGCCGCGCCCGCGATCCTGGCCAGCTGCTTGAAGGTCTTGGAGGTGCCCACTACGTGGTCGGGCGCGCCGAGCCGGCTGAACTCCGCGACGGTGCGGGCGATCTCGGCGCGTACGTGCTTGCGCAGGCCGCGCACGTCGTCGGCGGTGGGCGGGTCGCCGGGGAGCCAGCCGCTGGTGAGCCGGCCGGCGCCGAGCGGCAGGGAGACCGCGGCGTCCGGGTCCTCGTCCATGCCGTACGCGACCTCCAGGGAGCCGCCGCCGATGTCCAGCATGAGCAGCCGGCCGGAGGACCAGCCGAACCAGCGGCGCGCGGCGAGGAAGGTGAGCCGCGCCTCGTCCTCCCCGGACAGCACGGTCAGGTCGACCCCGGTCTCCGCGGCCACCCGGGCGAGCACCTCCTCGCCGTTGGCCGCCTCGCGCACCGCGCTGGTGGCGAACGGAAGGACGTCCTCGACCCCCTTGTCCTCGGCGACGACCAGGGCCTCGGCGACCTGGGCGACCAGCCGCCGCACGCCGTCCTCGCGGATCGCGCCGTCCTCGTCCAGCAGCTCCGCCAGCCGCAGCTCCGCCTTGTGGGAGTACGCCGGGAGCGGACGCGCGCCGGGGTGCGCGTCCATGACCAGAAGGTGGACGGTATTCGAACCCACGTCGAGGACACCGAGTCTCATGCCCGGAACGCTACTGCGCCGGACCCTCGCCGGGGACATGCGGGGTATGGGCACGTGCGCGGGTGACCACTGGAGAAGCTTCACATGCTTACCCTGACATCGTGGCGAAGGTGAAAAAGGCGACGAAGCGGCAGCATCACCCGGACGTGGCGGACGAGGTCGGGCTCGATTTCCCGCGCGCATGGGTCGAGTTCCCCGATCCGGCCGACGAGGAACAGGTCTTCCGGTGCGACCTGACGTGGCTCACCTCACGGTGGAACTGCGTCTTCGGCCGTGGCTGCGAGGGCATCGAGGCGGGCCGGGCGAGCGACGGCTGCTGCACCCTCGGCGCGCACTTCTCCGACGACGACGACGAGAAGCGCGTCGCGGGGCACGTGGAGCGGCTCACCCCGGAGCTGTGGCAGTTCCACGCGGTCGGCGAGGAGGACGGCTGGACCGAGGTCAACGAGGACGGCGACCGGCAGACCCGGCGGCACCAGGGCGCCTGCGTCTTCCTCAACCGCCCGGGTTTCCCCGCGGGCGCCGGCTGCGCCCTGCACACACTCGCGCTCAAGGAGGGCCGCGAGCCGCTGGAGACCAAGCCGGACGTGTGCTGGCAGCTGCCGATCCGGCGGACGTACGACTGGGTGGACCGGCCCGACGACACGCGGGTGCTGATGATCTCGATCGGCGAGTACGACCGGCGCGGCTGGGGCCCCGGCGGTCACGACCTGCACTGGTGGTGCACCGGCGCACGCTCCGCGCACGGCGCGGGAGAACCGGTCTACGTCTCGTACCGGGCGGAGCTCACCGAGCTGATGGGGCCGCGCGCCTACGACCGGCTCGTGGAGCTGTGCGAACAGCGGCTCGCCTCGCTGCTGCCGATGGCGCCGCACCCCGCGGACCCGTCGCCGGACGCGCGCGACCGGGGCGTGGACCGGGGCGTGGACAGGGGCGGGGACGGGGACGGGGACGCGTAGGAGCCCGGCCGCTCGGCCCGTGTACCGGGCCGTGGCGGCCCGGTCCGTGTCGCCTAACCCTCGCCCTCGCCCTCGGCGGAGGACGGGGAGGGCGAGGGGCTCTGGCTCGGCGGGTCACTCGGTGACGGGTCGGGGGTGGACGGGGTCGGCGAGGGGTCGGGGGAGGGCGACTGCTGCCTCCCCCTCCCCTCGATCGTGACGACCGCGCCCGACGGGTCGAACCAGATCCGTGCCGCCCAGGGCCCCACGGGCTCCCGCGAGCGGTCCACGGAGACGGTCAGCGTCATGCTCTCCCCGGGGCGCAGCCTGCCGTGGGGGGGGGGGGGGCGGCCCCGCCGCGGCCGGGGGGGGGGGCGGCCGGGGGCGCGGGCGCGGCCCCCGCCGGGGGGGGGGTGGGAGGGGGGGGTGGC
>NZ_JBHYMQ010000031.1:17863-85164 GCF_042742985.1 Streptomyces sp. NPDC058864
GCCCCCCGGCCTGCCTCTGAAGGCTCGGGCAGCGACTTGGAACCCCTGCGTGGCGGCGCCGGCGTTCGCGGCGCCCCCCCCCCCCCCACGGCTCGGAGGTGGCCGCCCGCCAGCGGACCGGCGCGGCGCCCTCGGCGGTGAGGGTGACGACGGTGACGTGCCCGCGTGAGCGGGCCTCCACGAGCAGCCGGCCCGGCCGGGGCACCGAGCGGTCGTCGCCGTCCGCGGAGTCACCGGACGGCGAGGCGGAACCCCGGGCCGCGGCCGAGGCCGAGGCGGAGGCGGACGCCGAGGGGGCGGCGGAGGCGACGGAGACCGACAGGCGGCCCTGGCCGCCGCGATTGGACCGCTCGCGCGCGTCGGCCGTGCCCGCGACACCGGCCTTCTCGTACTGCACGCCGTCGAGGCCCTCGTCGGCGCTGAGGGAACCTTCCCCCTTGTGCTCGGCCGCCAGCGGCGCGCCGTGGTAGGCCGCCCACAGCGCCAGCACCGGCGCCGCGACGACGGCGGCGACCACCGTGGAGGTCACCGCGCGGTGCCGCATCCGGGCCCGCCGCGCCATCCGTTCCTTCAGGTCCATCGGGAAGCCGCGCCGGTCGAAGCGCGGGGTGCCCTGGCGGGTGCGCCCGACGCCGCCCCGCATGGCGTGCAGCAGGGCTGCGTACGCGGCCGAACGGGGCGCCTCGACCGTCGACAGCACGGCCGTGGCGGCGGTGGTGGCCAGGCCCGGCCAGGGGCCCGTCGCCACGGCGCGCTCGGCGGTGACCCGGCAGTGCGGGCACACGTCGACGTGGGTCACCAGCTCGCGGCGGAGCGCCGAGCCCAGCAGCACCCGGGCGTCACCGGCGAGGCGGGCGACGGCCGCGCAGTTGCCGAGCTCGACCACGGCGAGCGCGGCCCGGGTGCGCTCCACCTCGCAGGCCGCCTGCGCCAGCAGCGCCCGCGTCGTGTCCGGTTCCCGTCCGACGACCAGCGCCACCTCGTGCGGCGCCAGCTGGTGCCGCACGGCGAGCTCCAGCGCCTCGCGCTGCTCGGGGGTGGTGCCGGCCGCCTCGGGCCAGGCCAGCGCCGCCAGTTCGCCGCGCCTGCGGGCGGCCACGTCCGCCGAGGCCTTCACCGACACCGGGCGGCCCTCGGCCAGGGTGCGCAGACAGGCCCAGCGGGCCAGCGCGTACAGCCAGGGCCGGCGCAGCTCCTGGTCGCGCAGCCGGGCGCGCTGGCGCTCGGCCACGGCCAGCACGTCGCCGAGGGCGGCGGCGGCGGAGTCGTGCTCGCACAGCACCGAGAGGCAGTAGGTGAACAGCCCGTCCAGATACGGCTCGTAGTGGGCCGGCGGCTGCGCGGGCAGGGTCCCCTGCGGGCGCGGCCGCCGCCGCGCCGGGGACCCGGCACCCGGCGCGGAGCGGCCACGCTGGACCGGCGCGCGGTGTCGGCGGTGCGCGCCGGTTGTCTGGGAGGGTGTGTCAGACCTGCTGCTCATCACTCCGTGACGGTAGGACCACGACCCGTACGCCCTCAGGCATCACGGCGGGCTTTAATCCAAATGGGTGGTGATCCCGCCCGAAAGAGCACACGCGGCTCACCCCCTCGGGTGACCCCTCCGGCCAGGTGCGCGAGCCTTTTCCGGAGCGGACGGCAGGGGTCCGCTCCCCGGGCGGTGCCGGGTTGTCGGTGGCACCCGATAGCGTGCGGCACATGGCTGCCCGTACCCGCCCCGCTTCCAAGGACCGTCCGTCGTACCGCTGCACGGAGTGCGGCTGGACGACGGCCAAGTGGCTCGGCCGCTGCGGCGAGTGCCAGGCGTGGGGCACGGTCGAGGAGTACGGCGGCGGCGCGACGGCGGTGCGGACGACCGCGCCGGGCCGGGTGACCACGCCCGCGAAGCCGATCGGCCAGGTCGACGGGCGGCAGGCCACCGCGCGCGGGACGGGCGTGCCGGAGCTGGACCGTGTCCTGGGCGGCGGGCTGGTGCCCGGGGCCGTGGTGCTGCTCGCCGGCGAGCCCGGCGTGGGCAAGTCGACCCTCCTGCTGGACGTGGCGGCGAAGGCCGCCGGCCCGCAGGCCCGGACGCTGTACGTGACGGGCGAGGAGTCCGCCTCCCAGGTCCGGCTGCGCGCCGACCGCATCGGGGCGCTCTCCGACCACCTCTTCCTGGCCGCCGAGACGGACCTGTCGGCCGTGCTCGGCCATCTCGACGATGTGAAGCCGTCCCTGCTGATCCTGGACTCGGTGCAGACCGTCGCCTCCCCGGAGATCGACGGCGCCCCCGGCGGCATGGCCCAGGTGCGCGAGGTCGCGGGCGCGCTGATCCGCGCGTCGAAGGAGCGCGGCATGTCGACGCTGCTGGTCGGCCACGTCACCAAGGACGGCGCGATCGCGGGTCCCCGGCTCCTGGAGCACCTGGTGGACGTGGTGCTGTCCTTCGAGGGCGACCGGCACGCCCGCCTCCGCCTGATCCGGGGCATCAAGAACCGCTACGGCGCCACCGACGAGGTCGGCTGCTTCGAGCTGCACGACGAGGGCATCACGGGCCTGGCCGACCCGTCCGGCCTCTTCCTGACCCGGCGCGACGAACCGGTCCCCGGCACGTGCCTGACCGTCACGCTGGAGGGCAAGCGCCCGCTGGTCGCCGAGGTGCAGGCGCTGACCGTCGACACCCAGATCCCCTCCCCGCGCCGTACGACCTCCGGCCTGGAGAACTCCCGGGTGTCGATGATGCTCGCGGTGCTGGAGCAGCGCGGCCGGATCAAGTCGATCGGCAAGCAGGACATCTACACGGCCACCGTCGGCGGCGTGAAGCTCGGGGAGCCGGCCGCCGACCTGGCGGTGGCGCTGGCCCTGGCCAGCGCGGCGATCGACACGCCGCTGCCGAAGAACCTGGTCGCGGTGGGTGAGGTGGGCCTGGCGGGCGAGGTCAGGAGGGTCACCGGGGTGCAGCGCAGGCTCGCCGAGGCGGCCAGGCTGGGCTTCACCCACGCCCTCGTACCGCCGGACCCGGGCAAGATCCCGGCGGGGATGAAGGTGACGGAGGTGACGGACATAGGGGACGCCCTGCGCGTCCTGCCCAAGAGGGCCCCACGTCCCTGACCCTCTCGACGGTAAACTTTGCCCTGGTCTCGCCCATCCGGGCATCCGTACGACCGGAGGAGAGCAGTGGCAGCCAACGACCGGGCGGCAGCTCCCGGCAAGGCCTGGAGTCGCGAGGGCTCCGGCGGTGAGGGCCTGATGCGCGCCTCCCTGAGCGCGGTGGCCCCCGGCACCGGCCTTCGGGACGGCCTCGAGCGGGTCCTGCGCGGCAACACCGGTGGCCTCATCGTGCTGGGCATGGACAAGACCGTCGAATCGCTGTGCACCGGCGGTTTCGTGCTGGACGTCGAGTTCAGCGCCACCAGGCTGCGCGAGCTGTGCAAGCTCGACGGCGCCCTCATCCTCGACCGGGACATCACCAAGATCGTGCGGGCCGGGGTCCAGCTGGTGCCGGACGCGTCGATCCCCACCGAGGAGACCGGCACCCGCCACCGCACCGCGCAGCGGGTCTCCATCCAGACCGGCTTCCCGGTGGTCTCCGTCAGCCAGTCGATGCGGCTGATCGCCCTGTACGTGGGCGGGCAGCGCCGCGTCCTGGAGGACTCGGCGGCCATCCTCTCCCGCGCCAACCAGGCGCTGGCCACCCTGGAGCGCTACAAGCTCCGCCTGGACGAGGTCGCGGGCACCCTCTCCGCCCTGGAGATCGAGGACCTGGTCACCGTCCGGGACGTCACGGCGGTCGCGCAGCGCCTGGAGATGGTGCGCCGGATCGCCACGGAGATCGCGGAGTACGTGGTCGAGCTGGGCACCGACGGCCGGCTGCTCTCCCTGCAGCTGGACGAGCTGATCGCGGGCGTCGAGCCCGAGCGCGAACTGGTCGTCCGCGACTACGTGCCGGAGCCCACCGCCAAGCGCAGCCGCACGGTCGCCGAGGCGCTCACCGAGCTGGACTCGCTGCCCCAGGGCGAGCTGCTCGAACTCCCCACCGTCGCGAGGGCGCTGGGCTACGCGGGTTCCCCGGAGGCACTGGACTCCGCGGTGTCGCCGCGCGGGTACCGGCTGCTGGCGAAGGTGCCCCGGCTGCCGAACACGATCGTGGAGCGGCTGGTCGAGCACTTCGGCGGGCTGCAGAAGCTGCTCGCCGCGAGCGTGGACGACCTGCAGACGGTCGACGGTGTCGGCGAGGCCCGGGCCCGCTCCGTCCGCGAGGGTCTGTCGCGCCTCGCGGAGTCCTCGATCCTCGAGCGCTACGTCTGACTAGACGTTCTTCAGGACGAAGGACGTCTGCTTCGCGGAGCGGCCCGGCAGCTTCACCTCGAGCAGGTAGGTGCCGTACGGGGCCGTCCGGCCCTTGGGCGTGGCGCACTGCGGGGAGCTCGTCCTGCGGTCCCACTCGACGTCGTACGAGGTGGAGCCGCCCGCCGGGACCTGCAGCAGGTACGGGGCGCGGCTCTCGGGGCAGTCGTCGCTCGCCCACACGTGGTGGTCGTTGACGTCGCTGATGGACAGGACCGCCGAGTCCGGGCCGAAGTCCAGCTTGCAGGCGGTGGCCGAGGGGTTGGTCGCGGTCAGCGTGAACCGCGGGCGCTCGCCGGGCTCGTAGGCGTTGTCGGTGCTGCGCACGCTCAGCGAGACGCCGGGCCCGCAGTCCGGCAGCGAGGAGCCGGCGGGCAACTGCGCACCGCCGCTTCCACTTCCGCTTCCGCCCCCACTTCCGCTTCCGCCGCCGGAACCACCCGCGCCCGCGGCGCCCGAGGCACCGGCGTCCGCGCCGCCGTCGGAGGCACCGGAGTCGGCGCCCTGCGAACCGCCGTCCGTGGCACCGGAGTCGCCCGCGCCGCCGTCGGAGGCGTCACCGCCGCCGTCTCCGCCACCGCCGCCGACCGAACCGCCCGGGCGGGAGCTGTTGAGCGGACCGCTCGCGGACGGACCGGGGGTGATGGACGGCACGGGTGAACGGCCGTCCGGCCCGTTGGCGCTGTTCCCGCCGCCGTCACGGGAATTGACGGCCCATACGGCCAGGACGGTGAGCAGCGCGAGCAGGAGCAGCACAACCGCCCGTCGCCGCCAGTAGATGGAGGACGGGAGAGGTCCTACAGGATTGCGCATAGAGCCCACGCGCAAACCTTATGCGGTTTCCCTTGAATCGGACCAAGGCACACGCAACACGCTGGCAACTTGTGTGATTGATCAGCAGATCTCCCCTCCGTTCCGGGGAGCGCCCCCACCCGTTCGCGCTGCCCGCCGCGGCGGCCCCGGGGACGTAGGATCAAAGGCGCTATGAACGACGACCGCGACCACCACACGCTGCACTCGCCCGTGATCGACTGGTTCGACGACAACGCCCGGGACCTGCCGTGGCGCCGTCCCGAGGCGGGCGCGTGGGGCGTCATGGTCAGCGAGTTCATGCTGCAGCAGACCCCCGTCAGCCGGGTCCTGCCGGTGTACGGGCAGTGGCTGGAGCGCTGGCCCACGCCGGGCGCCCTCGCCGCGGACCCCTCCGGCGAGGCGGTGCGCGCCTGGGGCCGGCTCGGCTATCCGCGCCGCGCGCTGCGGCTGCACGCCGCGGCGACCGCGATCGCCCAGCTGCACGGCGGCGAAGTGCCCACGGAACACGCCGAGTTGCTGGCCCTGCCGGGGGTCGGAGAGTACACCGCCGCCGCGGTGGCCTCCTTCGCGTACGGGCAGCGGCACGCGGTGCTGGACACCAATGTGCGCCGGGTGTTCGCGCGGGCCGTGACCGGTGTGGAGTACCCGCCGAACGCCACGACCGCCGCCGAGCGCCGGATCGCCCACCGGATGCTCCCCGCCGACGAGGCCACCGCCGCCCGCTGGGCCGCGGCCACGATGGAACTGGGCGCCCTGATCTGCACCGCCCGCGGCCCCGAGTGCGTGCGCTGCCCGATCGCCGGGCAGTGCGCCTGGCGGCTGGCCGGCTCCCCCGCGCACGACGGTCCGCCCCGCCGCGGCCAGACGTACGCCGGCACCGACCGCCAGGTCCGGGGCAGGCTGCTGGCCGTGCTGCGGGAGGCCACGGAGCCGGTGCCGCAGTCGGCGCTGGACGCCGTATGGCACGAGCCCGTCCAGCGTGCCAGGGCCCTGGACGGCCTGGTCGCCGACGGCCTGGTGGAGCCCCTCCGGGACGGTCTGTACCGGCTGCCCGGCTGAGTGCCGCGCTCCCCGGACGGCCGCCTCGTTACACAACCGATGGGTGGCTGTGGGTCCGCTGTGCGGCGGCGGTCGCGAAAGCCGTACATCCGCTCCGTAGCGTCGGCCGGGACGTAATCAAGCGCGCCGGACGGAGGGACGCCATGGCGGCGAACGCCCAGGGGACAGCCCAGGTCATGGACTTCGAGGAGTACGTGCGGAACCGGCAGGAGGCCCTGCTGCGCAGCGCGCGCCGGCTCGTCCCGGACCCGATCGACGCCCAGGACCTCGTCCAGACGGCGCTGGCGCGCACCTACCCGCGCTGGGGCGACATCGCCGACAAGAACCTGGCCGACGCCTACATGCGCCGGGTGATGATCAACACCCGTACCGAGTGGTGGCGCGCCCGCCGGCTGGAGGAGGTGCCCACCCCCGAGCTGCCGGAGGGCTCCGTCGACGACGGCGCCGAGCAGCGGGCCGACCGGGCGATGCTGCTGGATGCGCTCGCCATGCTGGCCCCCAAGCAACGCCAGGTGGTGCTGCTGCGCCACTACCGGCAGCTCAGCACGGAGGAGACGGCGCACGCGCTGGGCATGTCCGTGGGTACCGTGAAGAGCACGCTGCACCGGGCGCTGGCGCGGCTGCGCACCGAGCTGGAGCGGCAGAGCAACGGATACGGAAGGCCCGTGGAGCCCGTCACGGGCAGGACGGAGGGCGTGTGCGCCGCAGCGTAGTCCCGGTGGGTGCCGCCGCCGCCGCTGTCGCGGTGTGCGGGGCGCTCGTCGCCGTGACCGGCTGCCGCGACACCGGGGGCGTCCGCGAGGAGGGCACCGCCGCGGTCGCCTCCCCCGCCCCGCCGTCCTCCTCGGCACCACCACCGGCCCCGGACGCCCACCCCCTGGACGCCGGGCGGTCGGCGGACTCGCGGGGGGTGGACGCCAAGGCCACCGCGGACGTGGTGCGCCTGGTGAAGCACGACCCGAAGGTGGCTCAGGACATCCGGGACAGCCTGGTGGCCTGCCCCGCGCCGTCCGCGGACACGGCGACGGCGGGCACGGCGGCTGCCGGCGCGGAGACCGGGGGCACGGCGACCGAGGGCACGGCGACCCGGCCGAAGGCCCCGGTGGAGCCGTACCCGGTGGACCGCCGCTCCGGGCGGCTGACCGGCGGGGACGGCACGGACCTGGTGGTCAACGTCTCGACCTGCGCGGACAGCGTGGGCATCGGCAGCTACGTCTACCGGCGGGTGGGCGGTGCGTACGTCAACGTCTTCGCCGACGAGCAGCCCCCCGTCTTCGCCGAGATCGGCGACGGCACCCTGAAGGTGACCCACCAGGTGTACGAGCCGCAGGACGCGGTCTCCAACCCCTCGGGCGAGGACGTGACCACCTACCGGTGGAACGGCTCCCGCTTCGAGGAGGTCTCGTTCTCCCACCGCGACTACGAGACGGACGACGGCACCGGGAGCGGTTCGCATGGCTGAGACGCACGTCCTGTTCGTCGAGGACGACGACGTCATCCGCGAGGCGACCACCCTGGCGCTGCAACGGGACGGCTTCGAGGTGACCGCCGTGCCGGACGGCCTGGCCGGGCTGGAGGCGTTCCGGGCGCGGCAGCCCGACCTGGCGCTGCTGGACGTGATGGTGCCGGGCCTGGACGGGGTGAGTCTGTGCCGGCGCATCCGGGACGAGTCCACGGTGCCGGTGATCATGCTCTCGGCGCGGGCCGACGCCATCGACGTCGTCCTGGGCCTGGAGGCGGGCGCCGACGACTACGTGACCAAGCCCTTCGACGGGGCCGTGCTGACCGCCCGCATGCGGGCGGTGCTGCGGCGTTTCCGGGTGGCCGCGGTGGACGAGCCCCCGGCCGGGGCGGGGGTGCTGACCTTCGGTGACCTGGAGGTGGACCCGGAGGGGATGGAGGTGCGGCGCGCCGGTGGGCGGATCGCGCTGACGCCCACCGAGATGCGGCTGCTGCTGGAGTTCTCGGCGGCGCCGGGGACGGTGCTGTCCCGGGACCGGCTGCTGGAGCGGGTCTGGGACTACGACTGGGGCGGCGACACCCGGGTGGTGGACGTCCACGTGCAGCGGCTGCGGGCGAAGATCGGGCAGGAGCGCATCGAGACGGTGCGCGGCTTCGGCTACAAGCTCAGGGGCTGACGCGGTGACCGCACGTCCGGGGGACCCCGCCGCGAGGAGGGGCCGTCCGCTGCCGAAGATCGGGCTGCGCTGGAAGGTCTGCGCGGCGATCGCCGTGGTGTCGGCGCTGGTCGCGCTGGTGCTGAGCCTGGTGGTGCACAACGCGGCCCGGGCCAGCATGATCGACAACTCCCGGGACGTGCAGAACGAGCGGGTGCAGTTCGCCCAGCGGATCTACGAGTCCACCGGCCGGCTGACCATCGACGCCCGGCTGGACGACCCCGATCTGCCCGCGCCGCTGAAGCGGCTGGCCAGGGAGGGCAAGCGGGCCACCTACGTCTCCGACACCGGCGGCGCGCCCGTGGTGTGGGCGGAGACCCCGCTGGCGGACGGCAAGATCCTCTCGCTGAAGACGACCTTCACCGACCGCTTCTCGGTCCTGGAGGACCTGGACCAGGCCCTGGTCATCGGCTCGTCGGCGGTCGTCGTGGGCGGTACGGCGCTGGGCGTGCTGATCGGCGGGCAGCTGTCCCGGCGGCTGCGCAAGGCGGCCGAGGCGGCGGGCCGGGTGGCCGACGGCGAGACCGACGTACGGGTGCGCGAGGCGATCGGCGGCCGGGTCCGCGACGAGACGGACGAGCTGGCGCGGGCCGTGGACGCCATGGCCGAAGCCCTCGCCGGCCGGCTGGAGGCGGAGCGCCGGGTCACCGCGGACATCGCCCATGAGCTGCGCACCCCCGTGACGGGGCTGGTCACCGCGGCCGAGTTGCTGCCGCCGGGGCGCCCCTCGGAGCTGGTCAGGGACCGTTCGCAGGCGCTGCGCACGCTCGTGGAGGACGTGCTCGAGGTCGCCCGGCTGGACGGCGCCGCCGAGCAGGCCGACCTGCAGGACGTGGCGCTGGGCGACTTCGTGCGGCGCAGGGTCGCGGCCGCGGCGCCCGAGGCGGCCGTGACCGTCCGCGGCGACGCCGTCGTCCGCACCGATCCGCGCCGGCTGGAGCGCGTCCTCGGCAACCTGCTGGCGAACGCCGCGCGGCACGGCCGGCCGCCCATCGAGGTCACCGTCGACGGCCCGTACGTGGAGGTCCGCGACCACGGCCCGGGCCTGCCCGGCGACCTGCTCCGCGACGGCCCGAGCCGCTTCCGCACGGGCAGCAGCGACCGGGCCGGCGGCGGTCACGGCCTGGGCCTGACCATCGCCACCGGCCAGACCCGCGTGCTCGGCGCCCGCCTCACCTTCCGCAACGTGCCCGAGGAGGAGGGCGGCGGCGCGGTCGCCCGGCTGCTGCTGCCCCGCGAGTAGCCGCGGGGGCGGGCGGCGGGCACGCGGGCGGGGCGTCGGTGCGGGCCCGCGTCCGCATCGCGCCTTGGCCGGCCGCGACCGGTGCGGGAGCCGCAGGTGCTCCGCCGTACGGACGATGCTCGCACGCGGGTCGGACGACGACCCCCGTGCGAGCATCGGCAGCGGGTGGGAGGAGTGGGCGGGCGGGCGGCTCAGACCACCTCGACCGCGGCCACCGCCTCCTCGGTGCTGGGCACGGCGGGCGCCGAGCGCAGCGGGATCTCCTTGACGAAGAAGGCCAGCAGGAAGCCGATGACGCTGACCGCCGCGCCCCACAGGAAGACGTGGTGAGTGCCGCCCGCGACGGCGTGGAGGTAGGCGTCCTTGACGGCCGGCGGCAGCTTGGCCAGGCCGGCCGGGTCGAGCTGCGCGGTGCCGGAGGTGGCACCCGAGGCGGCGTCGCCGAGGCGGTCGGTCATGGTGTTCTGCACCTGGTGGGTGAAGATCGCGCCGAAGAGGGCGACGCCGAAGGAGCCGCCGATCGTCCGGAAGAGGGTGGAGGACGAGGAGCCGACGCCCATGTCCTTCATCTCGACGCTGTTCTGCGCGATGAGCATCGTGATCTGCATCAGGAAGCCCATGCCCGCGCCGAGCACGGCCATCCACACGCCCGAGACGAAGCGGCTGGTGCCGGTGTCCATCGTCGACAGCAGGTAGAGGCCGACGGTCATCAGGCCGCCGCCGACGATCGGGAAGACCTTGTACTTGCCGGTCTGGGTGGTGACCCGGCCGGCTATCAGCGAGACGACCATCATCGCCAGCAGCAGCGGGAGCAGCAGGAGACCGGAGTTGGTCGCGGAGGCGCCCTGCACGGTCTGCTGGTACAGCGGCAGGAAGGTCATGGCGCCGAACATCACGAAGCCGACCAGGAAGCCGATCACCGAGATCAGCGAGAAGTTGCGGCTGTGGAAGATGTGCAGCGGGATGACCGGCTCGGCGACGCGGGTCTCCACGTAGAGGAAGGCGGCCAGGGCGGCCAGGCCGAGCACCAGCAGGCCCAGGATCTGGGGCGAGCCCCACTCGTACTGGTTGCCGCCCCAGGTGGTGAGCAGGACGAGCGAGGTGATGCCGATGGTGAGCAGCACCGTGCCGAGGTAGTCGATGCTGGTCTTGATGGTCTTCTTCGGCAGGTGCAGCACCGCCGAGATCATGAAGAGGGCGACCACGCCGAGCGGGAGGTTGATGTAGAAGCTCCAGCGCCACCCCCAGTTGTCGGTGATGTAGCCGCCGACGAGCGGGCCGCCGATCATGGCGACCGCCATGACGCCGGCCATCATGCCCTGGTACTTGCCGCGCTCCCGCGGCGGGATCAGGTCACCGATGATCGCCATGACACCGACGATCAGACCGCCGGCCCCCAGGCCCTGCACGGCGCGGAAGGCGATCAGCTGGCCCATGTCCTGAGCCATGCCGGACAGCGCCGATCCGATCAGGAAGATCACGATCGACGACATGAATATGCCCTTGCGGCCGTACATGTCGCCGAGCTTGCCCCAGACGGGCGTCGATGCGGCGGTGGCGAGCGTGTACGCGGTGACCACCCAGGACAGGTGCTCCAGACCGCCCAGCTCACCCACGATGGTGGGCATCGCGGTGCCGATGATCATGTTGTCGAGCATCGCGAGCAGCATCGCGATCATGAGCCCGAACAACACCACGCGCACGCTGCGCTGCGGGGTCTCGGCGGTGTCCGCCATCACAAGCTCCCCTACTTGTTTCTTGCTTCTCTTCGGTTGCTTACCTGCCGCCCGGCTAGTTGCCTGGGGCACCCTGACAGTATGCGGCTTACTAGCCGGGCGTCAAGTAAGTTAAAGTTCGCCCATGGCAACGCCCCACGCACGCAGAGGTGATACGCGACGCCGCATCCAGGACGTCGCGCTGGAACTCTTCGCCGAGCAGGGATACGAGAAGACGTCCCTGCGCGAGATCGCCGAGCACCTGGACGTGACCAAAGCGGCGTTGTACTACCACTTCAAGACCAAGGAGGACATCCTCAACAGCATCGTCGAGGACCTGGCCTCACCGGTCGACGAGCTGATCGCCTGGGCCAACGAGCAGCCGCGCACCCTGGAGACCAAGTGCGAGGTGCTGCGCCGCTACGCGGACGCGCTGTGGAGCGCCGGCCCGCTGTTCCGCTTCATCCAGGAGAACCAGGCCACCGTCCGCGACCTCAGCATCGGCGAGACCTTCAAGACCAAGCTGCTCGCCGTCCACTCCCTGCTCAAGGACCCGGACGCGCCGCTGACCGACCAGGTCCGCTCGATCACCGCGGTCTTCGCGATGCACGCCGGGATGTTCGCCATGCAGAACCTCGAGGGCGACCCCGAGGACAAGCGTGCCGCCGTCCTCGAGGTCGCCCAGGAGTTGATCGCCCGGACCTACCGGGGTCAGACCGACACGCCGTGAGCCCGGAGGTAGGGCAGCGGGTTCACGGACGAGCCGTAGTACGGGGTCGTGCGGATCTCGAAGTGCAGGTGCGGGCCGGTGCTGTTGCCGGTGTTGCCGGACAGCGCGATCTGCTGGCCCTGGCCGACGTGCTGGCCGATGCCGACCTGCATCTTGGACAGGTGGCCGTACTGCGAGTACATGCCGTTGGCGTGGCGGATCACGATGTTGTTGCCGTAGGCGCCGCCCCAGCCGGCCTCGACGACGGTGCCGGCGCTCACGGCGTGGACGTTGGTGCCGATCGGCACGGCGAAGTCCTGGCCGGAGTGCTTGTGCGCCCAGCGGGCGCCGTCCTGCATGTAGCCGGCGGACAGCGCGTACTTCTTGACCGGCACCGACCAGCCGCTGTTGGTGCGGCTCTGCTGCTGCGGGACGCTCTTCGCGGACTTCGCCAGGTGGTTCCGGTGCTTGCGGTGCAGCTCGGCGCGGGCGTGGCGGTCGGCCTTCACGGCCTGGGCGGCACGCTGCTGCACGTCGGCCTGCGCCCGGGTGACGTCCGCCAGCTTCCCGGCCGCGCCGAGGCCCAGCAGGCTCTCGCCCTGCGTCTGTGCCATGGCCGTCCCCGCCGCACCGAGTGCCAGCGAGGCGCACACACCGGCGGTGACGACGGTACGACGGCCACGGAAGACGGAGTTCGAGATCTTGGGCATACGCATTCGGAATTACCTCGCGGAAATAGCCGGACAAGTCTTTGCGACGCGTTCGCCGCGATCCCTTGGTAACCCGACATTCCGGCCCGGGACAAACCCCCGCGTTTACTACCTTTTTTCGTAGCCGAAGCGGTCCGCACCCCTCTTCCCCGCCTGGGACAAGGGCTCCGTCCCCTAAGGTGATTCGTACGTGGCCCAGGTCACGTGGGTCACGTCACCGGCCCCGGGACCAAAGGGAATTGCCCTTCGGGACCTAGGTCCCGTGGCCCGGGTCACATGGAAAGAGAAATCCGGGAGCTCGCGGGGCGCGGGAAAGGGAAAAGCGCGCGATCCGCATGACGGGGGGGCGGGAACGTGGATCCTTCGGCCGTGGGCGTACGACTGGCGTCGGCCGTGGCGGGGCCACTGGTCAAGCGGCTCTTCGTGGCCGAGGGCCCCGGCGCGGGCCTCGTGGACCGGCCGGTCCGCATCTCCTCCCGCGTCTCCTTCAGGGGCGAGAAGCGCACCCTCACCGACGCGGACCTGCGCGCCCTGGCCGCCCGGCTGGTGCGCCGGGCCCTGCGCGCCGGGGAACGCCCCGTCGGCGCCGACGAGGAGACCGCCGTCGCGGACGCCCTCGCGGCCTCGCTGCGCGCCCTGGGCGACGTCGACCTCACCGACCTGCAGGCCGTGGACCTCGGCCACACCGCGTTCGCCCGCGCCCTGCGCCGTGCCGCCGGTTCCCCGGAACGGGAACTCAGCGCCGACGGCGCGTACTTCCACGAACGGCTGCTCGACACGGCCTGCCTGCACATCCTGCACTTCTTCACCCAGCGTTCGACCTTCGTCGCCGCCACCCTGGTCGAGCAGAGCCGTGCACTGGGCGAGCTGACCGTCCGCGTCGACGAGCTCATCACCCGTACCCCGCTGCCGGGCGGCGAGGACGCCGCCTTCGAGCGGCGCTACCTGGAGTACGTCGCGAAGAAGCACGGGCGGCTCACGATCCACGGCCTCGACCTGGCGGACACCCCGGACCGCTGGCCGCTGGACACCGCCTACCTCAGCCTGGAGGCCGCGCCGTCCGCCGGACCCGCGGACGGCGCGCCGGAGCACTCCGCCGGGCCCCGCGCCGCCGACCGGGCGCTCGCCGCGCACGAGCGGGTCCTGCTGCGCGGCGAGGCGGGGTCGGGGAAGACCACGCTCGTGCAGTGGCTGGCGATCGCCTGCGCGCGCCAGGACCCGGACGAGGGCACGGCGTACCTGGAGGACCGGATCCCGTTCGTCCTCCCGCTGCGCACCCTCACCCGCCACGGGGAGCGCCTCCCCGCGCCCCGCGACTTCCTGGCCGCCGCCGGGTGCCCGCTCGCCGGCACCCAGCCGGCCGGCTGGGAGGCCCGCGTGCTCACGGAGGGCCGCGGGCTGCTGCTGGTGGACGGCATCGACGAGATCCACGGGGCCGAGCGCCGGCACGCCCGGGCCTGGCTCGGCGACCTGCTCGACGCCCATCCCGGCAACCGCTGGCTGGTCACCTCCCGCCCCTCCGCCGTACGGGAGGACTGGCTGGCCGCCGAGGGCTTCACCGAGCTGGCCCTGACCCCCATGGGCCCCGCCGACGTCGCCGCCTTCGTCCGCCGCTGGCACGCCGCCGCCGGGCCGGAGGCGGCCGGGTACGCCGAGGGGCTCCTCGGCGCCGTACGCGCGGAGCCGGACCTCGCCCGGCTCGCCACCAACCCCCTGATGTGCGGCCTGATCTGCGCCCTGCACCACGACCGCCGCGGCTACCTGCCCCGGGCCAGGAAGGACCTGTACGCCGCGGCCCTGTCGATGCTGCTGGTCCGCCGTGACCGCGAACGCGGGACGGCGCTCGTGCCGCTGCGCGAGGAGGCGCAGACCGAGCTGCTGCAGCGGCTGGCGCACTGGCTGGTCCGCAACGGCCGCACCGAGATGGATCTCGACCGGGCCGAGGCCGTCGTCGCGCGGGCGCTGCCCGCCGTCCCCGAGGCCGCCGCGCTCGGCGACGCCGGCGCCGTCCTCGCGCACCTCCTCGACCGCGGCGGCGTGCTGCGCCGGCCCGCACCCGGCACCGTCGACTTCGTGCACCGCACCTTCCAGGACTACCTGGGTGCCCGCGCCGCCGTGGAGGAGGGCGACTTCGGGCTCCTCGCCGCGCACGCCGCCGACGACCGGTGGGAGGACGTGCTGCGCATGGCGGTCGCGCTCGCCCGTCCGCAGGAGCGGGCCGCGATCCTGCGGGACCTCCTCGACCGCGGCGACCGCGCCGACGACCGGCGCACCCGGGCGCGGCTCCATCTGCTCGCCGCGGCCTGCCTGGAGGACGCCGCCGCCCTCGACCCGGGCGTGCGCGAGGCCGTGGAGCGGCGCGCCGCGGCACTGGTGCCGCCCGCCGACGCGGCGGAGTCCCGCGCCCTGGCCGAGGCCGGGCCGCTCGTCCTGGATCTCCTCCCCGGCCCCGACGGTCTCTCCGACGCGGACGCCCTCCACGTGGTGGTCACCGCCTGCCACCTGCCATCGGACCGGGCCGCCGGCTACCTCGGCCGCTTCGCCGCCCACCCGTACCTGCGGGTCCGCGCCCAGCTGATGTGGTCCTGGCACCGCTTCGACTGCGCGGTGTACGCGCAGGAGGTCGTCGCCCGCCTCGACCCGGACGGCCTGGACTTCACCGTCCGCTCCGCCGAGCAGCTGCGCGAACTGCGCAGGCTCGGTCTGCGGCCCACCCGCCTCGACCTGCGCGGCGACCTGCCCGCGGACGAGCTGGCCGGGTACGTGGCCGGGCTCGCCCTCACCGAGGTCAGGGTGAAGGACTGCACCCTGACCGACCTGCGCTTCCTTTCGGGGCAGCAGGGGCTGCGCAGGCTCGCGCTGCTCGGCCCCGGCGTGCCCGCCGACTGGGCGTCGATCGGCGGGCTGCCCGCGCTGCGGGAGCTGGAACTGGCCGCCCCGGCCGACGGCCGCCTCGACCTGTCACCGCTCGCCGCCCACCCCGGGCCGCTGACAGTGCGCGTCCCGCTGCCCGCGGACCGTCTCGCCGGGACCGGGCTGCTGCCCGCCGGCGTGACGGTCGTCCCCGGACCGCCTCCGGCAGGCTAGTCGCCGTCCCGGTCCTCCCAGCCGCCCCAGCCGCCCCGGCTGCCGTGGCCCCGGCCGCCGTGGCCGTCCTCGTCGCAGTGCCCCGCGCAGGGATCCCCGCCGGCCGCCACCGATGCGGTGACCGAGGGTGCCGGGCTCGGCGGCGCCGAGGGCGGCGCGGCCACCCGGGTGGAGCCGGCGAGCAGCAGCGAGCCGCTGGAGTACGCCACCGACTGGAAGCGGGGCGGCGAGTCGGAGGTGTCGAAGGTCCAGCGCTGGACGGGCCGGCCGTCGCGGGGCCTGAGGACGACCTCCGCACCGGGTTCGCGGGCCCCGGGGGCGACCGCGAGCTGCTGGTTCCAGCGGGGGACGAGGTCCCCGGACACGGTGAGGTCGTAGCGCACGTCCTCGGCGCCGGTGACGAAGGACGCCGTGCACAGGCCCAGTTCCAGCGCCCGGCCGCGGTGGGAGTTGAGGCAGTACGCGGGCTGGGCCACGCTCCGCATCAGCCCGTCCGGCTCGTACGACCAGAACTGCGTGGCCCCGGAGTCGCAGCGCGCGGTGACCGTCCCGGTGCCGATGACGGTCCGCCGGCCGGTCAGGTCGACGCACAGGTCGTTGTCCCTGTTCCGGAGCCGGCCGCGGAGCCCGTCGGAGGGAACGGGGTCGGCGGTGATCGTGCCGGAGCCGGGCACGGTGTCCGAGGTGGTGACCGAGGCCGAGGCTGCGGGCGAGAGGGTCGCCGCGGTGGGCGCCGTTCCGGAGGCACGGTCGTCGCCGCCGCCGTCGCCGGTCGTCAGACCGACGACCAGGGCGGTCACGAGGGCGAAGCCGCCGAGGCCCAGCAGGGTCGCGGTGAGCCGGCGGCGGCCGCTGTCCGCGGCCCGGCGCCGGCGGCCGCCCTGGCGCCGGCCCGGGGAGGCGCCGGGGCCGTTCCCGGCATCGTTGTCACGGGCCGCCCGGCGGGTGGGGCGCGAGTCGTAGTAACCCCGCGCCTCCCAGACCAGGACCGCCTCGGCGATCAGCACGCCCAGCCGGTCCCCCGAGTGGTCGAGCTGTTCGGCCGCGTAGCGGCAGTGGTCGCACCGGGCGATGTGCCGCTGGAGGTCGGGCACGAGCCCGGTCCCGCCGCGGTGGACGGAGATGTCCAGCAGCCGGCTGAACTGCAGGCACGCCTCGTACGGCGCGAGGTCCCGGTGCGCCTGGACGCAGGCCTCGCGGAAGCGGGTGCGGGCGAGCTCCAGCTGGGCCGCGGCCCGTTCCGGGTCGATGCCGAGCAGCCCGGCCGGTACGTCCAGCGGCTCGGCGTCGACCTCGGCGTGCCAGAGCAGGCAGCGGGCGGGCTCGGGGAGCCGCATGAAGGCCCGGTTCGCCAGCCGGCGGTTCTCCGGTACCGCCAGGCGGGTGTCGGTCTGGTCCGGGCGGGGCCGCAGCCGCCGGTGGAGCCAGGCGCGCCGGCGGTCGACGGCCCACTCCTCGGAGATCTTGTGGACGGTGATCAGCAGTTCGGGGCGCCAGGCGGCCGTGGGCCCGGTCAGTCGCAGGGTGTCGACGAAGACCCGGGTGAACGCGGCCGCCGCGAGTATCCCGGAGGCGTGCCCGGAGACCGTGCACAGCTCCGCGTACTCGGAGACCGGCCGCCAATGGCGGGCCAGCAACTCCTCGAACGGCTGGTGCGCGCCTTCCTTTCCCAGGGCCTTTCCGATCTCTCCGGACAGCGACTCGTCCGGTACGCCGAACAGCCGGCCGGGGTGCGCGGAATTCGGATGCGGGGATTCCTTCAACGAGAGTTTCCTTCCGCGTTCGCCCCGCCGGGAAAAGTACGAACCAATGCGCCGGCGCGGGACGCAGCTACGTGGGGGGAGGTGGGGCCGGGGCGCCGGTGAAGGGGCATGGCGGCCGCTCCTCACTCTCGGCTGATCTTTTCGAATGCCTGCCGGAATGACGGCACGACACCGGCCGGAGCACGGAGAAGGAAGGGTCCGTGCTGAACATCGCTCACCTTTCCACAAATGCAACCGGCGCAACAAGGGTGGGTTCATGGGGAACGCAAAACGCGACGACCCCGCCCGCACTATTGTGCGGACGGGGTCGGATCGCTCTGCGATTACCTGCGGTTATGCTTCCTTGCTGAGGTTCGGCCCACCGGCCGCCTCGACCGGAGGCGCGTCGGCGACGGCGACCTTCTCCTCACCCCGGAAGGTGAACTTGATCTCCTCGCCCTCGCCCTCGGTGCCGACGACCACGATGTGACCGGTGCGCAGCTCGCCGAAGAGGATCTTCTCGGAGAGCACGTCCTCGATCTCGCGCTGGATCGTCCGGCGCAGCGGCCGGGCGCCCAGCACCGGGTCGTAGCCCTTCTTGGCGAGCAGCTTCTTGGCCTCGGGGCTGAGCTCGATGCCCATGTCCTTGTCCCTGAGGCGCTCGTCCACCCGGGCGATCATGAGGTCGACGATCTGGATGATGTCTTCCTCGCTGAGCTGGTGGAAGACCACGATGTCGTCGACACGGTTCAGGAACTCGGGGCGGAAGTGCTGCTTGAGCTCCTCGCCGACCTTGGCCTTCATCCGCTCGTACCCGGTCTTGACGTCACCCGCGGCCGCGAAGCCGAGGTTGAAGCCCTTGGAGATGTCCCGGGTGCCGAGGTTGGTGGTCATGATGATGACCGTGTTCTTGAAGTCCACGACCCGGCCCTGGGAGTCGGTCAGGCGACCGTCCTCCAGGATCTGCAGCAGGCTGTTGAAGATGTCCGGGTGGGCCTTCTCGACCTCGTCGAAGAGGACGACGGAGAACGGCTTGCGGCGCACCTTCTCGGTGAGCTGGCCGCCCTCCTCGTAGCCGACGTATCCCGGCGGGGAGCCGAAGAGCCGCGAGACGGTGTGCTTCTCGCTGAACTCGGACATGTCGAGCTGGATGAGCGCGTCCTCGTCGCCGAAGAGGAACTCGGCGAGCGTCTTGGAGAGCTCGGTCTTACCGACACCGGACGGGCCGGCGAAGATGAACGAGCCACCGGGGCGCTTGGGGTCCTTCAGACCGGCCCGCGTACGGCGGATGGCCTGCGAGAGGGCCTTGATCGCGTCCTTCTGGCCGATGACGCGCTTGTGCAGCTCGTCCTCCATGCGCAGCAGACGCGAGGACTCCTCCTCGGTGAGCTTGAAGACCGGGATGCCCGTGGCCGTGGCCAGGACCTCGGCGATCAGCTCCTCGTCGACCTCGGCGACGACGTCCATGTCGCCGGCCTTCCACTCCTTCTCCCGCTTGGTCTTCGCGGAGAGCAGCTGCTTCTCCTTGTCGCGGAGGGAGGCGGCCTTCTCGAAGTCCTGCGAGTCGATCGCGGACTCCTTCTCCCGGCGCACGTCGGCGATCTTCTCGTCGAACTCGCGCAGGTCCGGCGGAGCGGTCATCCGGCGGATGCGCATCCGGGAACCGGCCTCGTCGATCAGGTCGATCGCCTTGTCCGGCAGGAAGCGGTCCGAGATGTAGCGGTCGGCGAGGGTCGCCGCGGCCACCAGGGCGGCGTCCGTGATGGACACCCGGTGGTGGGCCTCGTAGCGGTCCCGCAGGCCCTTGAGGATCTCGATGGTGTGCGGCAGCGACGGCTCCGCGACCTGGATGGGCTGGAAGCGGCGCTCCAGGGCCGCGTCCTTCTCCAGGTGCTTGCGGTACTCGTCGAGCGTGGTGGCGCCGATGGTCTGCAGCTCACCGCGGGCCAGCATGGGCTTGAGGATCGAGGCGGCGTCGATCGCGCCCTCGGCGGCACCCGCACCCACCAGGGTGTGGAGCTCGTCGATGAACAGAATGATGTCGCCGCGGGTGCGGATCTCCTTGAGCACCTTCTTCAGGCGCTCCTCGAAGTCACCGCGGTAGCGGGAGCCGGCCACCAGGGCCCCGAGGTCCAGGGTATAGAGCTGCTTGTCCTTCAGCGTCTCCGGGACCTCGCCCTTGACGATGGCCTGGGCCAGGCCCTCGACGACGGCGGTCTTGCCGACGCCGGGCTCGCCGATGAGGACGGGGTTGTTCTTGGTGCGGCGCGACAGCACCTGCATCACGCGCTCGATCTCCTTCTCGCGCCCGATCACCGGGTCGAGCTTGGTCTCACGAGCGGCCTGCGTGAGGTTGCGGCCGAACTGGTCCAGGACGAGCGAGGTCGAGGGGGTGCCCTCGGCCGGACCGCCGGCGGTGGCGGCCTCCTTGCCCTGGTAGCCGGAGAGCAGCTGGATGACCTGCTGCCGCACCCGGTTGAGATCGGCGCCCAGCTTCACGAGGACCTGGGCGGCGACGCCCTCGCCCTCGCGGATCAGGCCGAGCAGGATGTGCTCGGTGCCGATGTAGTTGTGGCCGAGCTGGAGGGCCTCGCGGAGCGACAGCTCCAGGACCTTCTTGGCCCGGGGGGTGAAGGGGATGTGCCCGGACGGGGCCTGCTGGCCCTGGCCGATGATCTCCTCCACCTGCTGGCGGACCGCCTCGAGCGAAATCCCGAGGCTCTCCAGGGCCTTAGCGGCGACACCCTCACCCTCGTGGATAAGGCCCAGGAGGATGTGCTCGGTGCCGATGTAGTTGTGGTTGAGCATCCGGGCTTCTTCCTGAGCCAGGACGACAACCCGCCGCGCGCGGTCGGTGAACCTCTCGAACATCGTTAATCGCTCCTCAGAGCGGTCGGGCAGTTAGGGGCGTGTCCCCTCCCTGTCCTTCCGCATGCTAGTCCCGCACAGCGGGGCAGCTCACTTCAACCGTCGACACCTTGCGAGGTCGTTAACCCCCGCGCCGTCGACAACAGCCTCAACCCGATGGTGCGAGACGATGTTCCCGCAGGCCAGGCGGATAGCCCTTTATCCAGTACGCCGAGGGCGAACGCCCCGCCTGTCCGACATGGCCGTCGTCCGTTCCCACTAGGTATTTCTTACCCGCCCGCACGGACAGTCCATGCCGGGAGCACGCCCGCTGTCTGCTATAGGCGAACAGACTTGCGTCGTGTGGATTCACGGAGGGTGACGGATCCGGCCGACCGGGCACTCCCGGTGACCCCGCTCGTAACCCGGGACCCCCGGGGGGCGTTGCGCAGGGCATGCAGGCCTCACGGGTCCCGGCGACCCTGGAACACGCGGACGTGCTCGACGTCCCCGCGGAGGCGGGGCACGAGGTGCTCGGCCGCTTCCCGGCACCCCGGACGGGGCCGGTCGCCCTGACGGGGCACCGCATGCGGTTCTTCGTCGCCCCGGGCAGCGCGGAGGAACTGCCCGGCCTGCTGGACTGGCTGGAGTGGAGCGGCATCCCGCTCGACCTCGTCCCGCTGCGCGGTCCCGGGGCCACCTGCGACGACGGCGCGCCCGCCTGGCTCCGGCCGCCCGTTCCGGACGGCGGGCGCCACGCCGGCGCGCCGCTCGGCCTGCCCTCGATGACGCTCGGCACGCAGCCCGGCCCCGCGGCGGACGGACGCTCCGGGGGGACCGTGGGCCTCACGGCCCTGGTCTCCGCGCTCGCGACCGCCTGCCACCGGGTCCGGCTGCGTGTCGCCCGGACCGATCAGCCGTGCGCCTTCTCGTACGCCTCGCGGATCTGCGCGGGGACGCGGCCGCGGTCGTTGACCTCGTAGCCCTCTTCCTTCGCCCACGCACGGATCTTCGCGGTGTCCTGGCTCGCCGCGCCCCCGCGGGAGGCGCCCTTCGTGGCGCGCCCGCGGCCCGCACGGCCACCGGTGCGGCGGCCGCCGTCCACGTACGGGCCGAGGAGACCACGCAGCTTGTCGGCGTTGTCGGTGGTGAGGTCGATCTCGTACGTCACTCCGTCGAGTGCGAACGTCACGGTCTCATCCGCCTCGCCGCCGTCGAGGTCGTCAACAAGAAGGACCTGAACCTTCTGTGCCACCGGCTTCCCTTTCATCGAATACGGATTACCGGTAAAAGCAAACCGCCTTTTCCCGGAAAACTCAAACCCCTTGCCCGAAGTGCTCCCGGCCGGGTACGCATCCGCGTGGTCTTCCGCGGAACGTTTCGGACATACTGTTGTGCCGGGCGGACACCGTGGGCAGCCTCACAGATGCAACAGCATCCGGCTGTTGCCCAAGGTGTTGGGTTTCACTCGTTCGAGGTCGAGGAACTCGGCCACGCCCTCGTCCTTTGACCTCAGCAGCTCGCCGAAGACATCGCCGTCGACCGGCGTCTCGCCGATCTCGACGAAGCCGTGCTTCGCGAAGAAGTCCACTTCGAAGGTGAGGCAGAAAATTCTCCGCACTCCCAGCCACCGCGCGGTCTGCAGCAGCTTCTCCAGCACGAGGTGCCCGACACCCTTGCCGTGCTGCGCAGGATCGACCGCGAGGGTGCGCACCTCGGCGAGGTCCTCCCACATCACGTGCAGCGCGCCGCAGCCCACCACCTCGGCGTCGTGGTCGTGTTCGGCCACCCAGAACTCCTGGATGTCCTCGTAAAGCGTCACCGTCGGCTTGTCGAGCAGGATGCGGTCGCGGACATAGGCGTCGAGCAGCCGCCGGACGGCCGGCACGTCGGCCGTCCGGGCCCGGCGGATGGTCACGTCATTTGATGCGGCGGGCATGTGCGGACGCTATCGCCCGTCCGATCCGTCCGTCTCCCCGGGGTCACCCGGATCAGCGGATTGCACCACCCGCATTGCGTCACGGAGCGCTTCTCGCTGTTCCGCCGACATCTTGCCGAAGAAGGCGACAAGGGCCGCCGCGGGGTTGTCGCTCGCGGCCCACGCCTCGTGCATGAGTGCCGCCGAGTAAGCGGCACGAGTGGAAACCGCCTCATAGCGATAGGCGCGCCCTTCGGCTTCCCGCCGTAGCCAGCCCTTCTGATGAAGGTTGTCCATTACGGTCATGACCGTCGTGTACGCGATCGAGCGCTCCCGGCGAAGATCCTCCAGCACCTCGCGCACCGTCACCGGGCGGTTCCAGCGCCACACCCGGGTCATCACGGCGTCTTCGAGGTCTCCCAATGGACGGGGCACACCCGAATACTAGTTGCTTACGGGCGCATTGCCCGGAATGCCGGAAATATCGAGGTCATACCCGGTGCTCGGTGCCGCCCGACCGCTGGGCCGGGGGCTGCGCGCCGGACAGCGCGGCGTCGACCACCGCGTCCTCCTTGGCCTTGTTGACCCCGCCCTGGCTCCTGATCAGCGTCCGGATGAGGAAGGTGAACGCGATGGCCATCACGGTGGGGGGCACGAGCGCGGAGACGTAGTCCATGGCACCAGGGTAGCCACGCCCCCGTACGCGCCCTGCGGCGGACCACCACCGGCGGCGGAGGAGTCCCCCGCCGGTCGTGCCGCGGCCCCGGCGGGCGGGGGGCCGGCCGGGGCCGCGGTCCGTTCGCTCCGGGGCGGCTGCGCGCCCGTACGCGCCCCGCGACGGGCCCCCGCGGCCGGGCAGCACCCCCGGGGCCGCGAAGGCCGCCGGGCCGGCCGCCAGGGGACGCACCGGGGCCGCGCCGGTCGCGGCGAGGGAGCCGCCCGGCGCACAGGTCCGCGGGGAGCACCACGGCCCCGGCCGGGGCCGGCGAGGTCGAAGGTGACGACGACCTCGCGGGCGGGCGCCGACGCCTCGCCCGGGCACTGGGCAACGGCGGTCGCGGTGCACACCGCGGGCCGGGTGGGTCTGATGCCGGGTGGTTCGGGGCGGCGCACCCGTGAACGCACGGGAGGCGTCACGGGAAAACCCGTGACGCCTCCGGAAGGTTGTGCGGTGCCTTCGCGTCAGCCCGTGGCACGCTCCTCGGGCGGCGGCGCGGAGCGGCGGCGCGGCGGGAAGATCTCGGCCGGCGTCGGCACCTTGCGCTTCTCCTCACCGGGATCGGGCGCGGCCGGCTCGGCGGGGGGCGTCTTCGGCTCGGGTTTGGGCCCCGGCTTGGGGTCGTCGGAGGCGGCCCGTCCCCCGGGCAGCGCACGCAGCCGCGCCCTGCCCGTGGAGGGCGTGCCGCAGGGTGGCGAGGGGGCGGGGATGCGCGCCTCCAGGCGGGCGCGCACGTCGAGTTCCGCCAGGTGCTCGCAGCGGCGCAGCACGGCCCGCCTGCGGTGCGCCTCGGCGTCCGTGCACGGCGCGTCGTGCAGGCGGCGCAGCGCGGCGAGGTCGTCCGGCAGGGGCACGTACCCCGTGTCGAGCGCTCCCGTCAGCCGTTCGAGGTAGCCGGCGGCGCTGCCCGGCAGCGCCTCCCGGTACCTGGCGAGTTCCGCGAGCTGGAAGGTCCGCAGCCGGCCGCCCTCGCGGGCCGCCTCGTCGACGTCCTCGGCGAGGCGCAGATAGTCCCTGACCTCGTCGGGGGTGGGGATCATGGTGCTGGACTGGAGGGCCGCTGAGAGGGCGCGCCGGAGCACGCGCAGTTCATCCGCGCTGAACGCCATTCCGCCTCGGGACCCGTGTGGCGTGGGCATGGTCCGACTTTACGTACTAAGCGAACAAAATACGCGTAACCAGATATGGCCGGGCGCGCCGCGTACGTCCCCCCGCGGACCCGCAGCCGGGCTGTCGGGCTGTCGGGCTGTCGGGCTGTCAGGTCGTCGACACGTTCCGCTCGTAGACCAGCCGGAGGCCTATCAGGGTGAGCCAGGGCTCGTGGACGTCGATGACCGCCGACTCGCCCAGCACGAGCGGCGCCAGTCCGCCGGTGGCGATCACCGTGACGTCGTCCGGGTCGTCGGCGAGCTCCCGCGCCATCCGCTCGGCCACGCCGTCCACCTGGCCGGCGAAGCCGTACAGGATGCCGGACTGCATGGCCTCGATGGTGTTCTTGCCGATGACGCTGCGCGGACGGGTCAGCTCCACCTTGCGCAGCTGGGCCCCGCGGGCGCCCAGGGCGTCCACCGAGATCTCGATGCCGGGGGCGATGGCGCCGCCCGCGTACTCGCCGCGCGACGTGACCGCGTCGAAGGTGGTGGCCGTGCCGAAGTCCACCACGATGCACGGACCGCCGTAGAGGTGCACGGCGGCCAGGGAGTTGATGATCCGGTCGGAGCCGACTTCCTTGGGGTTGTCGGTGAGCACCGGGACACCGGTCTTGACGCCGGGCTCCACGAGGACCGCGGGCACGTCGCCGTAGTAACGGCGCGTCACCTCGCGCAGCTCGTGCAGCACGGAGGGGACGGTGGAGCAGATGGCGATCCCGTGGATGTTGTCGCCCAGTTCCTCGCCGAGCAGCGGGTGCATGCCCATCAGGCCCTGCATGAGCACGGCCATCTCGTCCGCCGTGCGGCGCGGGTCGGTGGAGACCCGCCAGTGCTCGACGATCTCTTCCCCGTCGAACAGTCCCAGGACGGTGTGGGTGTTGCCGACGTCGATGGTGAGAAGCATCAGTCCCGCTCCGACCCCTCGGCCCGCAGGTCCAGGCCGATGTCGAGGATCGGGGAGGAGTGCGTCAGCGCGCCCACGGCCAGGTAGTCGACGCCGGTCCCCGCGTAGGCGCGGGCGTTGTCCAGGGTGAGCCGGCCGGAGGACTCCAGCAGGGCGCGGCCGGCGACGATGGCGACGGCCTCCTCCGTTTCGGAGGGGGTGAAGTTGTCCAGCAGGATCAGGTCGGCGCCCGCCTCCAGGACCTCGCGGACCTGGTGCAGGGTGTCGACCTCGACCTCGATCGCCAGCTCGGGGAACTCGTCGCGGACGGCCTTGAAGGCGGCCGCCACACCGCCCGCCGCGACCACGTGGTTGTCCTTGACCAGGGCCGCGTCCGACAGCGACATGCGGTGGTTGACGCCGCCGCCGCAGCGGACCGCGTACTTCTCCAGCGCGCGCAGGCCCGGGGTCGTCTTCCGGGTGTCGCGGACCTTCGCCTTGGTGCCCTCCAGCGCGTCGGCCCAGCGGCGCGTGGCGGTGGCGATCCCGGACAGCCGGCACATCAGGTTGAGCGCGCTGCGCTCAGCGGTCAGCAGGTCCCTCGTACGGGTGCGCACCGAGAGCAGCGCTTGACCGGCCTCGACCCGGTCGCCGTCCTCGACGTGCCGCTCGACCTCGAACTCGTCGGTGCACACGATGGACAGGACCGCCTCGGCGATCCGCAGTCCGGCGACCACGCCGGCCTCGCGGGCGGTGAAGTCACCGGTGGCCATGGCGTCCTCGGGGATGGTGGCCACGGTCGTGACGTCCACCCCGCCGTCCAGGTCCTCCTCGATCGCCAGGTGCGCGACGTCCTCGACCAGCACCGGGTCCAGCCCGGCGTCGGCGAGCAGCTGCGCCAGGTCGGGGTCGAGACCGCACTCGCTCGGGTCGTGCGCGTAGTCGTCGCCGGAACCGCAGCCGCAGCCGTCGCCGCAGCCACCGCCGCCGGCGCCGCCGATCTGCAGGAGGGGGAGGTCGGGCGTGCTCATCGCTGGGGCTCCGTTCCAGGACGGGTTGCGGGAAGGTCCGCTGTGGGGGTGGTGCGGATGGTGAGACTAGTGGGTGCGGCGGGCAGCCCCGCACCACCGGAGGGGAGCCGGACGACGATGTGCCGGCGCCAGTCCGCGTCGTCGCGCTCCGGCCGGTCCTCGCGCCAGTGGCAGCCGCGGGTCTCCTCACGGCGGCGGGCCGCCTCGACCAGGACCCGGGCGACCAGGCAGAGGTTGGTCGCCTCCCAGGTCTCCACACAGGGTTCGGCCGTCTTGCCGTCGCGCTCCAGCAGCTCCTCGGCGTCGGCGTACATCCGGCTCAGGGCCGCCGCCGCGTCCTCCAGGCTCTGCGCGCTGCGCAGCACCCCCGCACCACGGGTCATGATCCGCTGGATCGCGAAGCGCGCCTCGGAGGGCAGCAACGGGGAGCGGCCCGGCTCCGGGACCACCGGGGCGCCGGGGGCCGCGGGGTGCTCGGCGATGTCGGCCGCGATGCGCTCGGCGAAGACCAGCCCCTCCAGCAGGGAGTTGGACGCCAGCCGGTTGGCGCCGTGCACGCCCGTGCAGGCGACCTCGCCGCACGCGTACAGGCCCGGCACCGTGGTGCGGCCGTGCAGGTCGGTGCGGACGCCGCCGGAGGCGTAGTGCGCGGCGGGGGCCACCGGGATCGGCTGCGTGACCGGGTCGATGCCGTTGGCGCGGCAGGCGGCCAGGATCGTCGGGAAGCGCCGCTCCCACATCCGCGCGCCGAAGTGCCGGCCGTCGAGGTACATGTGCTCGGCGCCGGTCTCCTGCATGCGGCGCGTGATGCCCTTGGCGACGATATCGCGCGGCGCCAGCTCGGCCAGCTCGTGCTGCCCCTGCATGAAGCGCACCCCGTCGGCGTCCACGAGGAACGCGCCCTCCCCGCGCACGGCCTCGGAGACCAGCGGCTGCTGGCCCTCCGCGTCCGGGCCGAGGAAGAGCACCGTCGGGTGGAACTGCACGAACTCCAGGTCCGAGACCTCCGCGCCGGCGCGCAGCGCCAGGGCCACCCCGTCGCCGGTGGACACGGCCGGGTTGGTCGTGGCCGAGAAGACCTGCCCCATGCCGCCGGTGGCCAGCACCACGGCGCGGGCCCGGACGGCGCCGACGCCGTCGCGCTGCCCCTCGCCCATGACGTGCAGGGTCACGCCCGCGGCGCGGCCCTCGGCGTCGGTCAGCAGATCCAGCACGAGCGCGTTCTCGATGAACTCGATCCCGGCCTCGCGCACGGCCTCGATCAGCGCCCGGGAGATCTCAAGGCCCGTCGCGTCGCCGCCCGCGTGGGCGATCCGGCGGCGGTGGTGACCGCCCTCCCGGGTCAGCAGGATCTCGCCCGTCGCCTCGCTGGTGTCGAAGTGCGCGCCCGTCGCGATCAGCCGGCGGACGGCGTCGGGACCCTCGGTGACCAGGGTGCGCACGGCCTCCTCGTCGCAGAGCCCGGCGCCCGCCACGAGGGTGTCGTCCAGGTGCTGTTCCGGGGTGTCGCCCTCGCCGAGGGCGGCGGCGATGCCGCCCTGCGCCCAGCGCGTGGAGCCGTCGTCGAGCCGCGCCTTGGTGACGACGGTGACCTTGGCGCCCTGCGCGGCGCAGCGCAGCGCGACCGTCAGCCCGGCGACGCCGGACCCGACGACCACCACGTCCGCCTCGTGCTCCCAGCCGGGCGCGGGGGCGTGCAGCCGTATGCCAGAACCTGTGCCGCTCATCGGCGGACTCCGAACTCCAGGGGGATGTTGTCGATCAGCCGGGTCGTGCCGACCTTGGCGGCGACGGCGAGCACCGCCGGTCCGGTGTGGCCGGGGGCGGCCTCGGTGAAGTCGCCCGGGTCGATCAGGGCGAGGTAGTCCACCGCCAGGCCGTCGCCCTTCTCCAGCACCGTCCGCGCCGCGTCCCGTACGGCGTCCGGCCCGTCGTCCAGCGCGTCGCGCCCGGCGAACAGGGCACGGGAGAGCGTGAGGGCGGTCTCCCGGTCGTCGTCGGAGAGGTAGCGGTTGCGGCTGGACAGGGCCAGGCCGTCCGGCTCGCGGACCGTGGGGACCCCCACGATCTCGGCCGGGAAGTTCAGGTCCGTCACCATGCGTCGGATGAGCGCCAGTTGCTGGGCGTCCTTCTGGCCGTAGAAGGCGACGTCCGGCCGGGTCAGGTGGAGCAGCTTGGCGACGACGGTCAGCATGCCGTCGAAGTGGCCGGGGCGCGAGGCGCCCTCGTAGCCCTCGCCCATCGGCCCGGCACTGATCCGCACCCGCGGCCGGCCGCCGGGGTAGACCTCGTCGACGGAGGGCGCGAAGACCACGTCGGCGCCGGCCCGGCCGGCGATCCCGACGTCCGCGTCGAGGGTGCGCGGGTAGCGGTCGAAGTCCTCGTCCGGCCCGAACTGCAGCGGGTTGACGAAGACGGTGACGACGACCGTGCCGTCGCCCACCCGCTCGCGGGCGGTCCGCACGAGCGTGGCGTGCCCCTCGTGCAGCGCGCCCATGGTCATGACGACGCCGACCTCACCGGGCCGGCCCCCGACGGCCTCCCGCAGTTCGCGCGCGCTGTGCACCAGCCTGGTCATCGCTTTCCCCCCTCGGCGCCGTCCGCCAGGACGCCCAGCAGCGCCTCCGCGAACTCCGCCTTCAGCATTCCGCCCGCCAGCGCGCGATCCGCCGTGGCGCGGGCCATCGCGACGTACGGGGCCACCATCTCCGGGGCGTGCAGACGCAGCTCCGCCAGGTGCGCGGCCACCGTGCCCGCGTCGCCGCGGGCGACCGGGCCGGTCAGGGCGGCGTCACCCGAGCGCAGGGCGTTGTCCAGGGCCGCGCCGAGCAGCGGGCCCAGCATGCGGCCGGGCTCGGCGACGCCGGAGGCGCGCAGCAGCTCCATGGACTGGGCGACCAGCGTCACCAGGTGGTTCGCGCCGATCGCCAGGCCGGCGTGGTAGAGCGGCCGCGCCGACTCCTCGATCCACTCGGGCTCGCCGCCCATCTCGATCACCAGCGCCTCGGCCGCCATCCGCAGCTCCGCGGGGGCCGTGACGCCGAAGGAGCAGCCGGCCAGCCGCTGCACGTCGACGGACGTGCCGGTGAAGGTCATCGCGGGGTGCAGGGCCAGCGGCAGCCCGCCGGCGCGCAGGGCCGGGCCCAGCACACCCGTGCCGTACCGGCCCGAGGTGTGCACCAGCAGCTGACCCGGCCGTACGGCCCCGGTCTCGGCGAGGCCGGCCACCAGCCCGGGCAGCGCGTCGTCCGGCACGGTCAGCAGGACGAGCTCGGCGCGGGCCAGCACCTCGGCCGGCTCCACGAGCGGCACGTCGGGCAGCAGGGCGGCGGCTCGGCGCCGTGAGGCGTCGGACACACCCGACGCCGCGACCGGGTGGTGCCCGGCCAGCTTCAGCGCGGCCGCGAGCGCGGGACCGACCCGACCCGCGCCAACGACGCCGACCGTGAGCCGCGCGGGGCGGGCCTCCACGTCGGGGGGCAGGGGCCCCGGGGTGTGCGATGCGTTCACGCTGCGCTGGCCTTCCGTTCCAGTCCTCACGGGGGTACCGGACGTTCTCGTCAATGCTACGCGAATGTTTCCCGGCGCCCGCCGGGGCGGCAGGATCGGTCCATGACCTCTGCCGATGACGAGAAGGCGCGGCGCATCGCCGCCGTACGCTCCTGCGACCGCGTGCTGTCCCACGGGAAACCCGCCACGATGCGGGAACGACTGGCGCGGCTGGCCGGACGGGAGGGTCTGGACAGCCCCGTTGACATGTACGGCGACGGGATCGTCGCCGAGCTGGAGCAGCGCGTGGCCGGGCTGCTCGGCACGGAGGAGGCCGTCTGGTTCCCCACCGGGACGATGGCCCAGCAGGTCGCCCTGCGCTGCTGGGCGGGACGCACCGGCAACCCCGCCGTCGCGCTGCACCCGCTGGCCCACCCCGAGGTGCACGAGCGCGGCGCGCTGTCCGCGCTGAGCGGGCTGCGGACCGTCCACCCCACCACGGCCCGCCGGATACCGGACGCCGACGAGGTGCGCGACATGGACGAGCCCTTCGGCACCCTCATGCTCGAACTGCCGCTCCGGGACGCCGGCTTCGTCCTCCCCACCTGGGAGGAGCTCACCGCCACCGTGGCCGCGGCGCGCGAGCGCGACGCCGTCGTCCACTTCGACGGCGCCCGCCTGTGGGAGTGCCCGCCGCACTTCGGGCACCCCCTGGACGAGATCGCGGGGCTCGCCGACAGCGTGTACGTCTCCTTCTACAAGTCCCTCGGCGGCGTCGCCGGCGCCGCACTGGCGGGCTCCGCCGACCTCGCCGCGGAGGCCCGTACCTGGCGGCACCGTTACGGCGGGCTCGTCTTCCAGCAGTGGCCCGCGGTGCTGTCCGCGCTCGACGGGCTCGACCACGAACTGCCGCGCCTTCCGGAGTACGTGGCCCACGCGAAGGGCGTCGCGGCCGCCCTGCGGGACGCGCTCGCCGCGGGGACGGGCTGGGTCCGGGTGCACCCGGAGGTGCCGCACACGCACCAGTTCCAGGTGTGGCTCGCGGAGTCCCCGGACGTCCTCAACGAGGCCACGGTGCGGCAGGCCGAGGAGACCAAGACGTCGCTCTTCGGGCGCTGGACGGGGGCGGAGGTGCCGGGGGTCGCGATGACGGAGGTCACGGTGGGGGCGTCCGCGCTCGAGTGGGACCCGGCCGGGGTCGCGGACGCGGTGTCCGATTTCATCGGCTTCCTCGCGGGGGCGCGTACCGCGTGACGTCCGGCCCGGGTGCGTTTGTGGTTGCGGTTGGGGTTCTTTTCCCGCCCGCCCTCCCTCCCCCAGCCTTCGGCCGGGGGGACCCCCATCCCGGTTGGTTGGTGCGGGTCTCGCCGGGTTTCGTTGGTGGGCCGGGGGCGGGGCCTCCGGGGTGGGCATTCTGTACCGCATATTTATGTGCATGGCGGGCAATCCGAACAGGTGCCGCTCTGCCGCACAACAAATACACGTCAGCGTCCAGAACGCCCACCCCTCCGACCCCACCCCCTCCGCGAGTTGCGCGACCAACGCCCGGTGGGGGGATGAAGCAGTCCGGGGTGACCCCGGATTGCCTGCTCACCCCCCACCGGCCGTCATGCGCCCACACGACGGGAGGGGGTGTGGCGGGGTGCGCCCGGAAGCGACGAGCGGTGATGCCGGTGACGCAACGGCCCGGCAAATCCGCGAGCGCTGAGGACGTGCGCCGGCGCGCCACCGCCCCAGGCACACGATGCGAGACCCGCACTGACCGACCGGGGCAATCGGGTGGGCGGCGGGGAAAAAACCGCACCGCAACCACAACCCACCCGCACCCCGGGGACGCTCAGACGCCGCCGCCGGCGCCACCACCGCCCGCGCGAACAAGCCCCGTCTCGTACGCGAGCACAACCGCCTGCACGCGGTCGCGCAGATCCAGCTTCGTGAGGATGCGCCCGACATGCGTCTTCACCGTCGCCTCGCTGAGCACCAGCTTCGCCGCGATCTCCCCGTTCGACAGCCCCTGCGCGACCAGCAGCAGCACCTCGCGCTCGCGGTCGGTCAGCCGGTCCAGTTGCTTGTGCGTCGGCTGGCTCGCGCTCGGCAGCAGCGGGGTGAACCGGTCGAGCAGGCGCCGCGTGGTGCTGGGGGCGACGACCGCGTCGCCGCTGTGGACGGCGCGGATCGCCGCGAGGAGTTCGTCCGGGGGGACGTCCTTGAGCATGAAGCCGCTCGCGCCGGCCTTGAGGGCGGAGAAGGCGTACTCGTCGAGGTCGAAGGTGGTCAGGATGAGCACGCGCGGCCCGCCGTCGTCGGGGGTGCGGTCGGGGGCGCCGCAGATCTGGCGGGTGGCCTCGACGCCGTCCAGGCGGGGCATGCGGACGTCCATGAGGACCACGTCCACCGCCGTGGTGCG
This sequence comes from Streptomyces sp. NPDC058864, assembly GCF_042742985.1. NCBI lineage: Bacteria > Bacillati > Actinomycetota > Actinomycetes > Kitasatosporales > Streptomycetaceae > Streptomyces > Streptomyces sp. NPDC058864. The sequence goes on from NZ_JBHYMQ010000031.1 coordinate 49,886, forward strand.
CAGGGTCTCGACGGCCTCCGCGCCGTCCCCGGCCTCGGCGACGACCTCCATGTCGGGCTGGGCCTGCAGCACCATGCGGAAGCCGGTGCGCAGCAGCACCTGGTCGTCGACGAGCATCACGCGGATCGCCATGGGTCCGGTCCTCTTTCCCTCTGACTGTCGTCTCTGTTTCCCGCCGTCGCGCGGCGCATCCGCTAACGCGCGGCCTTCACCGGGAGCACCGCGCTGATGCGGAAGCCCCCGCCGGGGCGCGGCCCGGCGTCCAGGGTGCCGCTGACCATGCCGACGCGTTCGCGCATGCCGATCAGGCCCTGGCCCTGGCCGTCCTCGCCGCCGCCCTCGTAGAGCTCCTGCTGGGCGCCGCGCCCGTCGTCCTCGATGAGGAGGGCGAGGTCGCCGTCGCCGAAGGTGAGCCGGACCTTGGCGTGCGCCTCGGGCCCGCCGTGCTTGCGGGTGTTGGTGAGCGCCTCCTGCACGATGCGGTAGGCGGTGAGCTCGACGCCGCTGGCGAGCGGCCGGGACACCCCCTCGACCTCGAAGGCGACCGGCAGCCCGGCGCCCCGCACCTGCTCTATGAGGTCGGTCAGCTGGTCGACGCCCGGCTGCGGCACGTACTCGCCGCCGCCGTCGTCGCCGGCGCGCAGCACCCCGAGGAGGCGGCGCATCTCGGTGAGCGCCTGGCGGCCGGTGGTGGAGATGGTCTCCAGTGCCTGCTTGGCCTGCTCCGGGGAGGCGTTCAGCACATAGGCGGCGCCGTCGGCCTGGACGACCATGACGGAGACGTTGTGGGCGACGACGTCGTGCAGTTCGCGGGCGATCCGGGCGCGTTCGGCGGCGACCGCGGCCTTGGACTGGGCCTCGCGTTCGCGCTGCAGGCGGGCGGCACGTTCCTCCAGCTCGGCGTAGTACGCGCGGCGGGTGCGGAGGCTGTCGCCGATCACCCAGGCCAGCAGGAAGGGGACCGCGAGGAAGACGGCGGAGACGGCGTCGGCCCATTGGCCCCCGCCCTCGTTGGGCCAGCGCAGGGTGGAGATGGTGGAGGCGACCAGGCCGCCGGCGAAGGCGAGCCGGGACGCCCAGCGGGCGCCGTTGGCCGCGACGGTGTAGATGATCACCAGCATGGCGAAGTCGCCCGGGTTGGCCTGGACGTCCAGCACCAGCTGGAGCACCCCGACGAGGACGGCAAGCAGCAGCATCTTCTCCGGCATGCGGCGGCGCAGCGCGACGACGAGGGACAGCGCGAGGGCCAGCGGCACGGCGGCGGCCCGGGAGTGCGCGTGCAGTTCGTCGTTGGCGATCCACAGGGAGGAGAACCCGAGCAGGACGAGGGCCCAGAAGCCGTCGACCCAGGTCGGGTGCCTGCGGAGGAAATCGTAGAGACGCTGCACGTAACCCAGCGTAGGCATCCCGGATGCGTGCGGGAGTCAACCGGAGGAGCGATCCGGGGTACTCCCCAGGGTGGACGCGCGCCCTCCGCCGAGGAGGAGACGGCAGGCCGCCCGGCGGTGCGCCCCCGCGCGGTCAGCCCGCGGCGCGGCGGTGGCTGCGGGTGCCGTTGCGGGAGCGCTTCTCGATGTACATGCGCTGGTCCGCGGATTGCAGCACCTCGTCCGCCGTCATCCCGCAGCCGGCCCAGCCGATGCCGAAGCTGGCGCCGACCCGGACCGCGCGGCCCTCGAAGCGGATCGGCGGGATGATCGCGTTGCGCAGGCGGACGGCGAGGTCCTCGGCGTCCTCCCTGCCGAGGCCGTCGGCGAGGACGACGAACTCGTCGCCGCCCAGCCGGGCCACGGTGTCGCCGTCCCGCACCGCGCTGGTGAGGCGGCGGGCGACCTCGATGAGCACAGCGTCGCCGGTGTGGTGGCCGAAGCGGTCGTTGATCGACTTGAAGCCGTCCAGGTCGCAGAAAAGCACGGCCAGGCCCTTGCCGCCGTCGGGGTCGTCGGACGGCGCGACGGTGTGGGTGTGGTGGTCGAAGCCGGACAGCCGGGCGGCGCCGTCGACCGGGTCGTAGTCGTAGGTGTAGGCGAACTCGTCGGCGGCCGCGTGGGCGGCGGTGTGGCCGTCGGCGTCCGGGGCCTGCGGGCGCGCGCAGATCTTGCCGGACAGCCGGGCGCGCAGTTCGGCGCTGTTGGGCAGGCCGGTGAGCGAGTCGTGGCTGGCGCGGTGGGCGAGGGCGAGTTCGCGGCCCTTGCGCTCCTCGATGTCCTCGACGTGGGTGAGCAGGAAGCGCGGCCCGTCGGCGGTGTCGGCGACGACGGAGTTGCGCAGGCTGACCCAGACGTAGCTGTTGTCGCGGCGCTGCAGCCGCAGTTCGGCGCGGCCGCCCTCGGCGCTGGTGCGCAGCAGGACGCCGACGTCCTCGGGGTGGACGAGGTCGGAGAAGGAGTGGCGGCGCAGCACGGCGGCCGGGCGGCCGAGCAGCCGGCACAGCGCGTCGTTGGTGCGGACCAGCTTGCCGTGCTGGTCGCCGCCCATCTCGGCGATGGCCATGCCACTGGGGGCGTACTCGAAGGCCTGGCGGAAGCTCTCCTCGCTGGCCCGCAGCGCCTGCTGCTCGCGCTCCAGACGGACCAGGGCGCGTTGCATGTTCGCACGTAGACGCGCGTTGCTGATGGCGATGGCGGACTGGAAGGCGTACATCTGCAACGCCTCGCGGCCCCACGGGCCGGGCCGGCGGCCGCCCACGGGGCGGTCGACGGAGATGACGCCGATCAGCTCGCCCGCGCCGGCCGGGTTGGCGTACATGGGGGCGAGGAGCCGGTCCTCGGGGTGCCACTCGTCGGGGAAGCGGGGTGGCGGGCCGTCGCCGGGCCAGCTGGGGACGTCGTCGCCGTCCAGGACCCAGCCCTCGTGGTGGGGTATGAAGCGCAAGGTGCCCCAGCGCTCCCCCATGGTGAGCCGGCGCTCCCAGGAGGCGCGCGAGCCGACCCGGCCGGCCATCAGGGCCTCCGCCGCGGCGCTCCCGGCGACGGCGGCGACGACCAGGTCACCGTCCGGGCGGATGAGGTTGACCACGGCCAGTTCGAAGCCGAGGCCCCTGACGACGCCGTCGGCCACGGCCTGCAGGGTGTCGGCGAGGCTGCGTGCGCAGTTGAGGTCCGCCACGACCTGGTGCACCTGGCGCAGGGTCGCGAGGCGGACATACGGCTCCGACTCGGTGTCCATGCGCTCTCCCCGGGCCCTCGACGACAACTCCTGAGACTGCTTGTGGTCCGTTGTGGTCCAATTCCCACCGCAACTGAATCACAGCGAGCAGTTCGACCGGTACACAGGGTCAACAATTCATGCCCCTTGTGACTCAAGTCACATCTGATTGTCGTGTTCCGATCACGCAGCGTAGAGCAGACCGGGTGTCCCCCTTCACCCATTGAACACAATCGAGCAGGTGAGCGGGGGTTGTACGACCGGAAGCGGGAATGGCCGGGAGGTCCTAGGACCTGGCTCGATCCGAAGTCCGATGCGGGTGGTGCGGCAGTCCGGCTAGCGTCGGGGCGTGTCACAGTCAATCACCTCCGCGTCCCGCATCCCGCATCCTGGGACCGTGCCCGACGGTTCCGAGCCACCCTTGTCCGGCGTGGACAGCGACGCCTTCCGCGCCGTCATGGGCCGCCTCGCCGCGGGGGTGGTCCTGGTGACCGCCCACGACCCCGAGGAGGGCCCGCGCGGCGAGGACGTCGGCATGACCGCGACCGCCTTCGTCTCGGTCTCCCTGGAACCGCCCCTGGTGATGGTGAGCCTGCGCGAGGGGTCGCGCATGGACGAGCTGCTGGAGCGCCGGCAGCGCTGGGCGGTGTCCGTGCTGAGCGAGAGCCAGCGGCACATCGCCGGGCGCTTCGCCATGCGCGGCCGCATCAGCGACCGGCTGCTCTTCGAGGACGTGGCCTACTACCGCGGGGAGGCCTCGGGCGCCCCGATCCTCGGCGGCGGCCTGGCCGTGCTCGAGTGCGAGACCGAGCAGCGCGTCCCGGCGGGGGACCACACCCTGGTGATCGCCCGCGTGCTGACCGCGCGCACCCCCAGCGCGGACGGCTCGCCCCTGATGTACTTCCGGGGCCGTTACCGGCACCTCGGCTGAGACGCCCGGCCGGGCCCCGCGGGAAGGACACCGCGGGGGCTCAGGACCAGCCCCGCGGGTCGCGGCCACGCTTGGTGTCGCCGCGCCGCTTCTTCTCCCGCAGCCGCCGCTCGTTGATGCCGCGCGGGATCTTCGTGGGCCTGCGCACCTTGGGCGGCGGCGCCGTTGCCTCGGCCAGCAGCGCCGCCAGGCGGGTCATCGCCGCCTCCCGGTTGCGCCACTGCGAGCGGTGCTCGGAGGCCCGTACGACCAGGACGCCGCCCACCAGGCGGGAGGCGAGCCGCTCCAGGGCCCGCTGCTTCCACACCGGGGGCAGCGACTCGGAATTGGCGAGATCGAATCGCAGCTCGACCTGGCTGTCGGAGGTGTTGACGTGCTGGCCGCCCGGTCCGGACGACCGGGAGAAACGCCACATCAGCTCGGCATCCGGTACGGAGACCGAGCCGCGGACGACGAGTGGGGGCGGCCCTGACATGCCTCCCATGATCCCGCCGACGGTCGCCGGAGTCACAGGATTTTCCGGGACATGGCCCCGGAGGCGGTTTTCGCCGTAAAGGAACCATGCGGGCCTCTCACGACGTTCCCCCCTGTGAAGGTAGCGTCGACGTCGGCACGAATGACCGACATCACGGAGGGGACTCCCATGGCTGTAAGCCTGTCGAAGGGCGGCAACGTCTCGCTCACCAAGGAAGCACCGGGCCTGACGGCCATCACGGTGGGCCTGGGCTGGGACGTGCGCACGACCACCGGCACCGACTTCGACCTCGACGCGAGCGCCATCGCGCTCAACCCGAGCGGCAAGGTCTACGCGGACCCTTACTTCGTCTTCTTCAACAACAAGCAGACGCCGGACCAGAGCATCGTCCACACCGGCGACAACCGCACCGGCGAGGGCGCGGGCGACGACGAGGCCATCAACGTCAACCTGGCGGGGCTGCCCGGCGACGTCGAGCGGATCGTCTTCCCCGTCTCGATCTACGACGCCGAGACCCGCAGCCAGAACTTCGGCCAGGTGCGCAACGCCTACATCCGCATCGTCAACCAGGCCGGCGGCGCCGAGATCGCCCGCTACGACCTGAGCGAGGACGCCGCCACCGAGACCGCCATGGTCTTCGGCGAGCTCTACCGCAACGGCGCCGAGTGGAAGTTCCGCGCGGTCGGCCAGGGCTACGCCTCGGGCCTCGCCGGCATCGCCACCGACTTCGGTGTCGGCCTCTGACACCGGACGGGCCCGCAAGCCTGACCGGCCTCAGTCGATGAGGCGCCCGTGCCCCGCACGCGACTAGCGTGCGGGGCATGCTGGTGCTCGAACCCCTCGTACCGGTGGACGGCTCCCTGCCGCCCGGCGTCCTCGCCGGGCTGACGGAGCTGTACGCCTCCAACCCCGACTTCCACCGCGCCACCGGCGACTTCCCGGATCCCGGGTCCGTCACCGCGGAGCAGGTCGCGAGCAGCGTCAACGCCGAACTGGCCCATCCCGCCGTGGAAGTGCTGCTCGCACGCGACGACGCCGACACCGACACCGACGGGAGCCTCGCCGGTCTCGCCGTCACCCTCGCCGAGCACCCCGACCCCCTCGACCCGTACCCCTGGATCGGCCTGCTGATGGTGCACGGCGGCCGGCACCGCTCGGGCCTGGGGCGCGAACTCGCCGGACTGGTCGAGGAACGGCTGCGCGCCCAGGGGCGCGACGGTGTGCGCCTGGCGGTGCTCGACGGCAACCCGGGCGCGCTCGCGTTCTGGCGGACGCTCGGCTACCGGGTCATCGACCACCGCGAGGACCGGCAGATGGGCCGTCCCTGCTCCGTCCTCCACAAGGACCTGCCGCCGGGGCCGCCGCGTACCATCGGCGGGTGATCGACCTCGGCTACTCGCTCTCCCGCCGCTTCCCCGACCCCCCGCAGACCGACTACCGCACCGCCGACGTACGGGCGCTGCGCCACGACCTGTTCTGCGGGGACGTCTACCTGGCGGACGTGACGGCCGACCGCGAGCTGTCCACAGCCTGGGGATGGGTGCCCGTCCTGGACTTCGCGTGGGCGCTGTGCGACATCGTCGAGCAGCTGGACCGCGACCCGCTCGGCGGCCGCGCCGCCCGCCCCCAGTACGCCGAGCTGGACTTCACCGAGTCCACCGACCGGCTCCGCTTCCGGCGCCGCTTCGGCTTCGTCGACGTCAGCGCCGACTGGGCGCCGGACGACCGGCCGCTCTCCCTCGCCCACGCCGAGCTGCGCCGCGAGGCCCGCGACTTCCTGCACGACCTGGTCGCCGACCTCACCGACATGCACGACGGCCTGGACGCCAACCCCGTGATCTGGGACCTGGCGGCGCGTTTCCCCCGGCTGTAGCCCGAACGGCGCAGCCCCGGGTGCGGGACCCGTTCGGTCGCCGTCCACTTGGGGCATGGACGACTACCCTCTGCTGAACCTCTTCTGGACGATGCTCCTGATCTTCTGCTGGGTGCTGTGGTTCTTCCTGCTCTTCAGGATCATCGGGGACCTCTTCCGCGACCACACGGTGGGCGGATGGGCCAAGGCCGGCTGGATCATCGTGCTGATCTTCCTGCCCTTCATCGGCGTGCTGATCTACGTCATCGCCAGGGGCAAGGGGATGGCCGAGCGCGACCAGAAACAGGCGAAGGACATGGACGCCGCCTTCAAGCAGTACGTGCGGGAGGCAGCCGCGGGCGAGGGCGGAGCGGCGGGCGGCAACGTCGACCGGCTGTCCAAGCTCGCCGAGCTCAAGAGCCAGGGCCACATCACCGAGGACGAGTACACCAAGGCGAAGGCGAAACTCCTCGCCTGACGCCGGCGTGCGACGCCGGCGCTTGACCTCAACCCCGCTTGAGGTCGGACAGTGGGCGGTGCGGATCATCCGGCCGCCCACTGTCGTCGTGTCCAGGGGGAACCATCGTGCACGCCATCCGTCTCCATGCGTTCGGCCCGGCCGCCAACCTGAGTTACGAGAGGACCGCGGACCCGGAGCCCGGCCCCGGGCAGGTGCGCATCGCCGTCGCCGCCGCGGGCGTCCACGTGATCGACACCGCCATCCGCTCCGGCGACCCCAAGGGCCCGTACCCGCTGCCCGAACTACCCACGGTCCCGGGCCGCGAGGTGGCCGGCACCGTGGAGGCCACCGGGGCGGGCGTCGGCCGCGAGTGGCTCGGCAGGCCCGTTGTCGCCCACCTGGGCATGGTGCCGGGGGGCTACGCCGAACTCGCCGTCACCGCCGTCGAGAAGCTCCACGTCCTGCCGGACGGGCGGGACCCCGCCGAGGCCGTCGCCATGATCGGCACCGGCCGCACGGCCATGGGCATCCTCCGCCAGGCCCCCCTCGGCCCCACCGACACGGTCGTGGTCACCGCGGCGGCGGGCGGACTCGGCAGCCTGCTGGTGCAGGCGGCGCGCGCCGCGGGCGCTTTCGTCCTCGGGCTGGCGGGCGGGCCTGCCAAGACCGCGCGCGTCCTCGAACTGGGCGCGGACGCCGCCGTCGACTACCGCGCCGAGGGCTGGACGGACGCGGCCCGGGCCGCCCTCGGCGGGCGGCCGGGCACGGTCGTCCTCGACGCGGTCGGCGGCGGCCCCGGCCGCGGGGCGGTGGACCTGCTGGGCCCGGGCGGACGGCACGTCCTCTACGGCTGGGCGTCCGGCGGGCCGCTGGAGTTCCCGCCCGGCGAGCTGTCCTCGCGCGGCATCACCTCCGAGGTCGTGCTCGGCCCGGCCATGCTGCGGATCGGGCTGCGGACGCTGGAGGAGGAGGCCCTCGCCGCATGGACGGCCGGGCGGCTCACCCCCGCTCTGCAGCGCTTCCCGCTCGCCGAGGCCGCCGCCGCGCACACCGCCCTGGAGGGCCGCGGCACGATGGGCAAGGTCGTCCTGGTCCCGTAGGGAGGGCTCCCGGCACCGGCGACCGGGGATCCGTCACTCCCCCGCCCGTACCGCGGCCGTGTGCCCGCGGCCGGTCCCGGGCAGGGAGAAAACGTGACAACAGCGACGACTCACGCCCTGCACGCGGTCCCGCTGACCGGGGGCCCGGTGGAGATCCGCGGCGCGCTCGACCTGGAGCGGACGCGGGCCGGACTGCTGCCGCGCCGTCTGCCGGCGTGGACCCGGGCGCAGTACCCGGACGTCTTCATGGACGAGACGACCGCCCTGCCCTCCGGCGTGCGGCTGGCGTTCCGCACCGCGGCCCGGGTGGTCGAACTGGAGCTGCTGACCTCGGTCTGGCAGCTGGCGGGGACCTCGGAGCCGCTGCCCGCCGGGGTCGTCGACCTGGTCGTCGACGGCAGGCGGGCCGGCAGCGCCCCCGCGCCGCCCGGGAACGTGCTCCACAAGCCGGACCTCTTCGCCGAGCCCTCCCGGCGCGAGCCGGGGGCGCCGGGGCGGGTCCGGTTCGGTGGCCTGCCGGGCGGCGAGAAGGACGTCGAGCTGTGGCTGCCGCAGCAGACCCGCACCGAGCTGGTCGGGCTGTGGGCGGACGCCGAGGTGCTGCCGCCGCGCCCGACCGGCCGGCGGCGCTGGATCCACCACGGCAGCTCCATCAGCCACTGCGCCGCGGCGGAGTCCCCGACCGCGACCTGGCCCGCCCTCGCCGCGGCCCTGGCCGGGGCGGAGCTGCTCAACCTGGGGCTCGGCGGCAACGCGATGCTCGACCCGTACGTCGCCCGGACCATCCGGGACCTGCCGGCCGACCTGATCAGCCTCAAGCTGGGCATCAACATCGTGAACCGGGACGCCTTCCGGCTGCGCTCCTTCGGCCCGGCGGTGCACGGCTTCCTCGACACCGTCCGCGACGGGCACCCGGACGTCCCGCTGCTGGTCGTCTCGCCCATCAGCTGCCCGGTCGTGGAGACCACCCCCGGCCCGACCGCGCCCGACCTGTCGGCCGCCGTCCCGCGGGTGGTGGCCATGGGCTCCCCCGCGGACGTGCCCGGCGGCGCGCTCACGCTCACCGTGATCCGGGCCGAGCTGGCCCGGATCGTCGCCGCCCGGGCCGCCGCCGGCGACCGGAACCTGCACTACCTGGACGGCCGCCGGCTCTTCGGCCCCGGCGACGTCGCCGACCTGCCGGACGACCTGCACCCCAACGCCGCGGGCTACCGGCGGATGGGCCGGCGCTTCGCCGCGCTGGCCTTCGGTCCGGGCGGGCCGTTCGCGGACCCGCGGCGGGCCGGAACCGGCGCCGGCCCGGTCCGGGGCCCGGTCAGCCGGGGGTGAGCGGGCGCAGGACGCCGTCCGGGTCGTGGCGCCGCCACAGCCCGCGCACCCGCGTGCCGGTGGTGCCCGGATAGGCGCGGTCGAAGACCCCGGGGCCGGTGCCGCTCTCGAAGTTCACGTAACTGCCGCTGCCGTGCTCCCGGACGGGCGCCCACAGACGGTGCAGGTCGTCCTGCCCGTGCGGCGGGAAGAGGTTGCCCTGCGCCAGGACCTGCGCGCCGCGGTGGGCGTAGGCGGTGGCGTCCGCCGGGACGTCGTCGATCGCGCCCCCGAGGGAGCGCAGCTGGACGAAGGCCGGCCGGCGCCGGTCGCCCGCGGTCGCCATGACGGCGCGTGCGGCGTCCCGGGTCATCGCGGGCAGCAGCGAGTTGGTGCTCACCACGGGCTGCTGCCCGGTGTTCGCGTGCTGGTGGGCGGTGGAGACCAGCGCGGTGTAGGGGGCCAGTTGCGCGGTCGCCTGGAGCGGGCGGTGCCGCCCGGCCAGCAGGGGGCCGAGTGCCTCGCGGACGCGCTCGGGGTCGTCGTCGGCCGCGGCGACGGTGACGGAGAGCGCCAGGGCCGGGCCGTTGGACAGGAGGTGGGCGGCGGAGGTGAGGGTGCGCGGCGCGGCGGCCATCGCGGAGGCCCACTGCGCGAGGGCGCCGCCCGCCGGGTCGGCCTCGAAGACCAGCTGGGCCACGCCGATGTCCCCCAGGTCCATCGCCTCGATCTCGAAGGCGGTCACGATCCCCACGCCCGCGCCCGCCCCGCGTACCGCCCAGAACAGGTCCGGGTGGTGGGTGGCGTCGGCGCGCAGCGCGGTCCCGTCGGCCAGGACGAGCTCGACGGCGCGGACCCGGTCGACGGTGAGGCCGTACGTACGGGCGAGCCAGCCGATGCCGCCCGCGGTGGCCAGGCCGCCGGCCGCGACGTTGCCGTGGTCGCCCGAGCTGACGGCGAGCCCGTGGGCCGCGAGCACGGAGGCCACCCGGCCCCAGCGGGCGCCCGCCCCGACCCGCACCAGGCGGGCCGCCCGGTCCAGGACCCGGACCTCGTCGAGCCCGGAGAGGTCGACGACCACGCCACCGTCGTTGGACGACCGGCCGGACAGCCCGTGGCCGCCTGAGCGCACGGAGACGGGCAGCCCCTGCGACCGCGCCGCCGCGAGGGCGGCTGCGATGTCGCCGGGTCCGTGTACGAGGACCACAGCGGCGGGGCGGGCGACGGTGGTGTAGGTGGAGCGCAGCAGCGGGTAGCGGGAGTCGCCGGGGAGCACGGTCCGCTCCGCCAGGACGGCGGGCACGGCGAAGGCGGCGGCCGGGGCGGTGACGTGGTCGTGGCCGGGTGTCATCGGGCCAGCCGTTCCCGGACGGCGGGCACGACCTCGCCGGCGAAGACCTCCAGCTGGCGCCGGTGGGCGGTGACCGGCCAGAAGACGAAGGTGTCGAAGCGCAGCGCGGTCGCCCACTCGGCAAGGGTGTCGGCCCACCGGTCGGCGTCCCCGTTCAGGCCGGGGGCGCCGGAGCCGCCGATCTCTCCGATCACGTTGTAGATGCGGCGGACGCGGGAGGGATCGCGCCCGGCGCCGCGGGCGGCCTCGTCGACGATCCGCTGGCGCTCCGGCACCTCCTCGGGCGGCACATAGATGTTCAGCGGCGAGATCCAGCCGTCCGCCGCCCGGCCCGCCACCGCCAGCATCCGCGGCCGCTGCCCGCCGAGCCACAGTTCGACCCGGCGCGGCGGCACCGGGCCGGCCTGGTAGCCGGGCACCGTGAGCACCTCGCCGCGGTGCCGCACGGGGCCGCCGTCCAGGGCGGTCCGCATGACCCGCAGCGACTCCTCGGTGTACGTCACGACCTCGCGGGGCGGCATCGGCGGCGCCCCCATCGAGCCGATCGCCTCCGGTATCCCGCCGCCGCCCACGCCGAGCCGGAATCGCCCGCCGGAGGCCGCGGCCAGGCTGGCCGCGGCCTTGGCCAGCATGACCGGGGGCCGCAGCCGCAGGTCGGCGACGTCGGTGAGGACGGAGATGCGCGAGGTGCGGGCCGTGACGAGCGCGGACAGGGTCAGCGCGTCGAGGTGCCCGGGCTGGTACGGGTGGTCCTGCACGGCGAGCAGGTCCAGCCCCGCGGCGTCCGCGGCGGCGGCCAGCTCCAGTGTGTCCGGCAGCCGCGCGGCGTCCGGGTCGAGGCTCAGCCCGAAGCGGAGCCGCTGTGCACGGTCGGTGGTGTCCATGGCTTCAGCGTCGGGGGACCGGCACCTTCGGCAAAGACGAGGGTTAGCCACTAATCTTGAGTAAGTGACTTCCCATGACACCGCCGACCCCGACATCGACGCCGAGGCGTGCACCGCCTTCCAGGCCGTCCTCGAAAAGGTCGGCCGGCGCTGGACCGGCGCCGTCCTGCTGGCCGCCGCCCGCGGCGCCCGGCGCTTCACCGACTACCGCCGCATGGTGCCCGGCATCTCCGACCGGCTGCTCTCGCAACGCCTCAAGGAGATGGAGAGCCTCGGCCTCATCGGCCGCGAGGTCATCCCCAGCACCCCCGTGCAGATCCTCTACCACCCCTCCGCCCGCGGCACCGAGCTCCTCGCCGCCCTCGAACCGCTCATCGCCTACGGGCTGCGCCACGCGCCGGGACCGCCGCCCGCGGCCGCGCCGGCCGGCTGACCCTCCCGCCGGAGTGGACAGCGGCGCCCGGATCGGCCAGGCTGCGTCGGCGATCATGCGGGGGCGATCATGCGGGGGGCATCATGCGGGGGGCATCATGATCGGGCGAGGGGCGGGGAGTTCCATGGAGCACGTTCGATTCCGGCTGACCTGGCACCAGAGGCTGCTGCCGCAGGTGCCCGGCGCCCTGCTCGTCACGGCCCTGACGATCTCCGCATGGCTGCGCTCCCCGGACTCGCCCGGCCCCGGCTTCCCGTTCGCGGCGGCGGTGTGGCTCGCGGTGCCGGCGGGACTGCTGGTGCACGCGCGGTTCGGCGTCACGCTGACCCCCTCGGCGGCGGTGGTGCACAACACGCGGCGCAGGACGATCCGCTGGGCGGACGTCCAGGGCATCTGGACCGAGTCGGGCGTGGGGGTGCGGCACGTGGTGCTCTGTGAGGCGAACGGCCGCGTCACCCGCCTGCGGGCCCCGATCACCGGATTCATGAGCCGGGACGCCGCCTTCGAGGAGAAGTTCCGGACCATCGGCGAGTGGTGGCTGCGCCACCGCGGACCCGAATGGACCCCGCTGCCCCAGCCGTGGCGAAGCCGCTGAGCCGTCCCCACGGGCCCACACCCCCGCTACGCAACGAGTAACGCAAGCCGCGCAAAAAACAAACAGTCAGCCGCACTTGGTCATCATCATGCCGAAAACATCGCGCAGGAGCCTTGTGAAGCGGCCTGACGGGTCCTTACTGTCGCCTCACCTCACGACGTCCGCTCCGCCTCGAACGTCCCGGGCGGTCGCGCCTTACGAGAGAAGAGCTGGGGATGACACGGAGCAGCAGGAGTGCGTGGCGAAGAGCCGTGGCCGTGGTCGCGGTGGCGGCCGGCCTCGGCGTCGGCATCGGGCCGGCCGGCGCGACGGCCCAGGCCGGCACCGCCTCGGCGAAGAGCGCGGCCGGGCCCGTCGTGACGCGGGCGGCGCTGGACCCCGCCCTGGTCAAGGGCCGCGGCGCGGACCTCGGGTTCGTGGAGCAGGAGGCCGAGAACGCCGCCACGGACGGGGAGGTCATCGGCCCGGACCGGACCGCCTACACGCTCCCCGCCGAGGCGTCGGGGCGCAAGGCGGTGACCCTGCGGCGCGGCCAGTACGTGGAGTTCACGCTGCCGAGCGCCGCCAACGCGATCACCGTGCGGTACAGCATCCCGGACGCGCCCGGCGGGGGCGGCATCACCGCGCCGCTCGACGTCACGGTCAACGGCCGCGCCCGCACCACGATGACCCTGACCTCGCAGTACGCCTGGCTCTACAACCAGTACCCGTTCTCCAACGACCCGCAGGCCGGGCTGCTCCACGACGACTGGTGGATCACCGAGTGCGGCTGCGTGCCGAACGCGACCACCCCGGCGCCGGTCATCGCCAAGCCCTTCCGTCCGAACCACTTCTACGACGAGCAGCGCCTCCTGCTGGGCCGGACGTACAAGGCGGGCGACAAGGTCCGGCTCACCGTCCCGGCACGCTCCGGGGCCGTCCCGACGACCGTCGACCTCCTCGACTCGCAGCTCGTCGCGCCGCCCCGGGTGTCCCTGCTCGCCGCCAACGTCCTCGCGTTCGGCGCCGATCCGACCGGACGCCGGGACTCGGCGGGCGCCCTCGACAAGGCGATCGCCTTCGCCCGCCGCGCGCACCTGAAGGTCTACGTCCCGCCGGGCACGTACCAGGTCAACCGGCACATCATCGTGGACGACGTGACGATCGAGGGCGCCGGCAGCTGGTACACGGTCTTCAAGGGCAAGGAGGTCGCGCTCGGCACCCCCGCGCCCGATGGGTCCGTCCACACGGGCGTCGGCTTCTACGGCAAGGACGCGTCGGCCGGCGGCAGCCGCGACGTCCACCTGTCGGGCTTCGCGATCGAGGGCGACGTCCGCGAACGCATCGACACCGACCAGGTGAACGGCGTCGGCGGGGCGATGAGCGACTCCACCATCCAGGGCCTGTACATCCACCACACCAAGGTGGGCCTGTGGTTCGACGGCCCGATGTCGAACCTGCGGATCACCGACAACGTCATCACCGACCAGATCGCCGACGGCCTCAACTTCCACACCGGCGTGACGGATTCCGTCGTCCGCAACAACTTCGTCCGCAACTCCGGCGACGACGGGCTGGCGATGTGGTCGGAGAAGACCGGCAACGCCCGCAACACCTTCGACCGCAACACCGTGCAGACACCGGTGCTCGCCAACGGCATCGCGATCTACGGCGGTACGGACAACACGCTCTCCGGCAACCTGATCGCCGACCCCGTCCGCGAGGGCAGCGCCCTCCAGGTGGGCTCCCGCTTCGGCGCCGAGCCGTTCACCGGGCACCTGTGGATCACCGGCAACACCACGGTGCGGGCCGGAACTTACGAGCTGAACTGGAACATCGGCCTGGGCGCGATCTGGTTCTACGCGCTGGAGCGCAACATCGACGCCGACATCCGGGTGACCGGCGACCACTTCCTCGACAGCACCTACAACGCGGTCATGCTGGTCGCCGACTGGCCGGTGAAGGACACCTACTCCATCACGAACGTGCACTTCAAGGACATCCGGGTGGACGGCACCGGCACCTCGGTCGTCAGCGCCCGGGCCGCGGGTTCCGCGTCCTTCGAGAACGTCGACGCCCGCAACGTCGGCGCGGTCGGCGTCAACAACTGCGGATCCTTCAACTTCCCCGCCACCGGTTCCGAGTTCTCCCTGACCGACCTCGGCGGCAACGACGGCGGCGGCACCACGGGCCCCTGGCTCGGCGCGTGGGAGCTGCCCAACACCATCACCTGCGACGACCGTCCCCCGGTCGTCGCACCCCCGGGCCCCGCCCCTTGGTGACGGACGTCCGCACCCGGCCCGCGGGGCCACCGACCGGGTGACCCCACCGCACGAGGAACGCCCCGGCCGCAGCGGCGGCCGGGGCGTTCCGTACGTCCGGCCGGGTGCGGCGGCGCGGGACGCCGGTCGGAGCCCCCGGTCGCGGGGCCTCTTGACCGAATCCATAACCCCGCACCCCCTCCGGGTCATCTGCGGATCCGCAACCGGCCATCTGTGCTTCGCCGAACGGGTGTCGGGTGGACACGGGCCGGCGACCAGCCGGCACATCACCCGTAAGGAACACGCAATGACACTTCGCGGGAAGAGAACCGTGGGGACCGGCGCGCGCCGGACCGCCGTGGTCACCGCGCTGGCGCTGGCCCTGACCGGTGCGGTCACCGGCGCGGCCACCGCCTCCGGTTCCGCCGGGGACGACGCCTCCCGTGGCCGTACGGCCGAGGGTGACTGGCTGCCGCAGACGCCGCCGGACTGGCCGCTCGTGGTGGACCACACCCGTACCCCCGCCGAGACGGTCACTCGCGGTCTGCAGCACTACAGCGAGACGTACGACACCGTCGGCGGCCGGCAGCACATCCAGGTGCTCTCCGCCGACCTCGGCGACCCGAACCTGCGGGTCGGCATGGTCGAAGCAGGCGACACCGTCACCAACCCGGCCGACGAGACGCCGTCCTCGATGGCCCACCGCACGCACGCGGTGGCCGGCGTCAACGGCGACTACTTCGAGATCCACGCCAGCGGACGCCCGCTCGGCGGCATCATGACCGACGGCCGGCTGCTGAAGAGCCCCAAGCCGGGATTCGCCTCCCAGCTGGCCGTCAAGCCCGACGGCACCATGGTCATGGGCCCGCAGACCTTCTCCGGGACGGTCACCGCCGGCTCCGCGACCCGCGCGCTCACCTCCGTGA
This sequence comes from Streptomyces sp. NPDC058864, assembly GCF_042742985.1. NCBI lineage: Bacteria > Bacillati > Actinomycetota > Actinomycetes > Kitasatosporales > Streptomycetaceae > Streptomyces > Streptomyces sp. NPDC058864. The sequence continues at coordinate 65,588 of NZ_JBHYMQ010000031.1, forward strand.
ACACATTGAACGACGTGGCGTCCGGCGGCATCACCGAGGTCACCCCCGACCTCGGCGAGACCCCCGGCCTGGCCGGCCCCTCCACGCTGGTGCTCGGCCACGTCACCGACGGCGGGTTCGTCGTCGACGACGTGCGGAGCGGCGTCACCACCGTGCCCCGGCTCGCCGACGGCCGGCTCGGTCTGCTCGGCGCGGGCGAGGGCGGGCAGTGGCTGACCGACACCCTGCACGGCGGCGACACGGTGGGCATCGCCACCCGGCTCTCGCCCGACAACGATGTCACGCAGTTGATCAGCGGCGTCGACACACTGGTGAAGGACGGCAAGGTCTACAAGGACCCGACCGGCACCCCGCCGAGCGGCGCCAACCCGGAGACCGCCGTCGGCATCACCGAGGACGGCAGGCACGCCATCGTCGTCGCCGTCGACGGCCACGGCGGCGCCTCCACCGCCTTCGGCATGACCCGTGACGAGGTCGCCGGCTACATGGTCGCCCACGGCGCCCGCACCGCGATGCTCTTCGACGGCGGCGGCTCCACCGGCATGGTCAGCCGGGCCCCCGGCGCGCAGCAGGCCGAGGTCGTCAACACGCCCTCCGACCTGCCCGGCAACACCGAACGCCCGGTCGCCAACGGCATCTTCTTCTACTCCACCGCCAAGGAGGCCGGACCGGCCGTCAAGGTCGTGGTGAACGGCGGCGAGCAGGTCACCACCGTCGCCGGCGGCTCCGTCCCGCTCCCGGTCCACTCCGTCGACCGGTACGCCAACCCGGCCGCCGGCCAGGTCCACGTCCGGATCGAGCCCTCGTCCCTCGCCACGTACGAGAACGGCAGGCTCACCCCGCACCGCACGGGCACCGGCCGGATCATCGCCACCGACGGCAGGGCGACCACCTCGGAGAAGCTCGAGGTCGTCGGCAAGCTGGAGACCCTCACGGTCGCGCCCGGCAAGGCCGACCTCGACAACGGCGCCACCCAGCAGCTGACCCTCTCCGGCACCGTCAAGGGCGGCGGCCGGGTGCAGATCCCGGCCGAGGCCGCCACCTGGAAGGTCACCCCGGACGACCTGGGCACCGTCGACGCGCACGGCCTGTTCACGGCCGACGCCGACCACGGCGGCCTCGCCGAGGTGACCGCGCGGGTCGCGGGCGCCGACGGCACCGCGTCGTTCGCCGTCGGCAGCGTCAGCAAGGTCATCGACCCGATGACCAGCCTCGACGTCTGGCGGCTCAGCAACAACACCACCGGCCAGCCGGCCACCCTAGCCGCCGACCCCGGCGTCGTCCCGCCCGGCTCCACCGAGTCCGGCTCGCTTCGCCTGGACTACTCGATGCCGGCCGGATCCGGCGTCAAGCAGCTGGTGCTCTCGCCGCGCACGACGCTGAAGACCGACACGAACAACGGCCAGGTGCCCACCGGCATCGGGGTCTGGATCAAGGGTGACGGCAACGGCATCGAGCTCGCCGAGAAGTACATCGGCGTCAACGGCACGTCCACGACGCTCTACCCGACGTTCGTCACGTGGAAGGACTGGCACCTGGCGGTCGCCCAGCTGCCCGCCGGCATGCAGTTCCCGCTGACGATCAGCTTCATCGACTTCCTGGCGATCAGCCCGAGCACCGCCTACAGCGGCTCGCTCAACGTCGCCGGGCTGCAGGCGCTGTACTCGCCGCGGCCGGTCGTGGAGCCGGAGTACCACGCGATCCCGGACAACCCCAAGTGGCTGTCGTACGAGGAGGACTCGGCCGACTTCGCCAGGAAGGGCACCACCCTCCTCGCCGGCGACGACGCTCACCTGCTCGCCTCCGACCCCGGTTCCGTCAGCAGCAACGTGATGGACTCCATCGCCGGGCGGCTGCCCGCCCTCACCCCGCAGGCCCGGCCGGACGCCGCCCAGTTCCTCGGTGACATGGCGGACGACGGCAAGCTCGCCGACCTGCAGTACGCGAAGTCGAAGATGGACGCCCTCGGCATCCCCGAGCGCGACATCGTCGGCAACCACGAGATCACCCAGGGCGCCGACTCGGAGGACGGCAACTACAGCGACACGTTCGGCGACACGCACTACGCGTACAGCCAGGGCGCGGCCCGGCTGATCGTCACCGACAACTCGCACGGCAGCCTGCAGTCCTCGGACCCGTTCCAGAACCCCGAGGGCGTGCAGTACCCGTGGCTGGTCCAGCAGTTGACGGACACCACGGCCAAGGACGTGCTGGTCGTCACCCACATGCCCGCCTACGACCCGCACCCGGCCGCGAACAGCCAGTTCACGGACCGCTGGGAGGCGCGCATGTACCTGCGGCTGGTGCAGCGCTACCAGGAGACGCACCCGAAGCAGCACGTGATCATGATGTACGGCCACGCGCGCGGCTTCGCCGAGCAGATCCTGAACCCCGAGGGCGAGAGCGTCACCACCGAGCAGGGCGGCATCCCGCAGTTCACCTTCGCCGACCTCGGCATGCCCGCGTACGCCCCGGCGGACAAGGGCGGCTTCTACCACTTCGGGCTGATCCGCATCGGCTCCGACGGCGACCTCCAGTTCTCCGTAGAGCCCGCCCTCGCCTCGATCAGGGTCACCGGCCCCGAGGACCCGATCGCCCGGGGTGACAGCGTCACCCTGACCGCGGCCGGCGACCAGGTCGCCGGTGACAACATCGCACCGCTCACGATCCCGATCGCGGACCCCGCGTCCCACGTCTGGACCTCGAGCAACCCCAAGGTCGCCTCGGTGGACCCGTCCACCGGCGCCCTGACCGCCCACCGCTCCGGCACCGCGACCGTCACGGTGACCAGCGGCGGCGTCACGGGCACGACCCAGGTCACGGTCCGCTGACCCCGCAGGGGTGCCCGCCCGCGCGGGCACCCCTCCGCGGTCCCGCACGAAAGGGCCTCACGGCAGTCGGCCGGGGGACGGCCGCACGCGTTCCCTCCGCCACCGCCGGGCGGGTCCCAGCAGCGGGACCCGCATCACGCACAGGGCGAAGGCGACCTGGCCCGACGCGGGGATGAGCAGCATCTCCCCGTAGTTCTGGAAGAGCAGGAACCAGGTGGGCAGAAGCAGGAGTCCGGCGAGGGGCAGCCGGAACTCCAGGCTCGTCCGCGGGTTGAGAAGCGCGTAGTACGCGCTGATCAGGAGCGACGGGATCGCGATCAGCGGGATGCAGGCCAGCCAGAGCCCCGTGCTCGCATCGGCGGGCAGCGAACGGTCCACGGCCACCCAGGTGAGCGCATAGGTCACGGCGTAGCGCAGGACCAGATCACCGAGCCGCAGCCCGACGAATCCGAGATTGCGCCAAGGCGTGTCCGGATCCACAGCCGTCCTCCTCGTGGCAGCACGGATCAGCGGCACACCCGAACGGCATCCGCTGCGCACGCCATCCTGGCAGCGATCTTGAACGTGTTCAATTCCGGGTCGGCACCTCACTTCCGCAGGCACGAGGGCCACGCCGCCCACTCACGCCGCCACTCACCGCGCCGCGCTCAGCCCTGACCGGATCAGCGAGTCCAGCCGCCGCCAGGCCGGGGAGGCGGCGTTGACCCTGCCCTGGACGAGGGCGGGGATCCCGGAGGCCGCGTCCGCCTCGGGCGGTGTGCCCGGTCCGTAGCGGCTACGGGTCTCCTCGACGATCCGCCGGGCCAGGTCCTCGATGCGGGGGTCGCCGGGATCGAGGCCGTACGCGTGGTCGTAGCGCAGGAAGAGCCGCCGCAGCGCGGGCTCGGAGAGCATCTCGCTCTGGTCTCGGAAGAGCTCGGCCGCCCGGTCCGGGTGGGTGGCGAAGACCAGGACCCACAGGTCCCGCTGGAGCTCGACCCACCGGGCGGTGAAACCCCACCGCTCCAGGGCCTCCAGATGGGCGGGCACCCCGGCGGGCAGCAGCGCCGGCTCCCCGGAGGCGAGCTCGCGCAGCCGCGCCTGCGTGGCCTGCAGCCCGCGGATCCGGTCGGTCAGTTCCCCGTCGATGTCGTGCAGCGCCCGGCGGAACTCCTCCCGGCCGGCCGCCCTCAGTTCGCGGATGCGGGCCAGCGGGACACCGGCTTCGGCGAGCGTCCGGATCCTGACGAGGGCGACGACGTCGTCCGCGCCGTAGCGCCGGTAGCCGGAGGCATCGCGTTCGGGCTCGGGAAGCAGCCCCTTGGCGTGGTAGACGCGGACGGTCTTGACCGACACCCCGGCGTACCCGGCGAGCTGACCGATGGTGATCACCCCGCCATCGTGGCACTTGACCCTGCCCCAGGGGCAGGGCCGCACCCTGGTGCCATGGTGAACACGAACTTCGACCGCGAGACCCTGCGCGAACTGGCGGACGCCGGGAACGAGCGCGCGCTCGACCGGCTGGCCGACCTCGCCGACGCCGCCGGGGACACCGCCGAACTGGGCTCACTGCTGGACGAGGGCTCCCCGCGCGCGGGGTTCCTGCTGACCCGCCGCGCGTCCGCCGCGGGCGACCTGCGGGAACTGCAGCGCATCGCCGATGCCGGGTACGAGGAGGCCGAGCACGAACTCTCCCGGCTGCTGGACGGGTAGCGCCGCGGGGAGGGGCGGGGCGACCGGGTCGCCGTGTACGTGACCCGCACGGCGAGGACCCGCTCCCGCCCCAGGGCCTCGGGCGGCCGGCGGCGCGGCGAGCGACGCGGCCGCCGCTGCGGGGAAGAGCCGGCGCCTGCGCGGCCCGGTCCGGAAGCCCGGCGGGTCGGGCTCCCGGCCGGTCACGAGAGCGCCGCCCGCAGCGCGCTCCGCGGCGAGGGCGAGGGGGCAGGTGTGTGTACGGGATTCCTCCAGCGGTTCGGTCGCGAGACGAGGCACCCGCCCGGCCGGCCCGCCCCGGTGCCCGGCCTTGCCCCGACCCGCGATCCGCGGTGCAGCGGCGTCCGCCTGTCAGTGCCCGTGTCTAACCTGCCCGCAGGACCTGCACGGACCGTGATCGAGGGGACTGGGACATGCTGCTGGAGAACAAGACCGCCGTCGTCTACGGCGCGGGCGGAGCGGTCGGCCGGGCGGTGGCCCGCACCTTCGGCCGCGAGGGCGCACGCGTCTTCCTCACGGGGCGCAGACTCACGGGACTGCCGGAGCTGGCCGAGGAGATCGAGGCCGCGGGCGGCCGGGCGGACGTCGCCCGGGTCGACGCGCTCGACCCGGAGGCGGTCGAGCGGCACGCGGCCGAGGTGGTGCGGACGGCGGGCCGGCTGGACGTCTCCGTCAACGCGGTCAGCATCCGCGGCGACCTGCAGGGCACGCCGTTGACCGGCATGTCCGTCGACGACTTCCTCACGCCGGTCACCACCGCGGCCACCGCCAACTTCGTGACCGCGACGACCGCGGCCCGGCACATGGCGGAACAGGGCGCCGGGGTGATCCTCACCTTCTCCACGGCGGCATCCCGCCTCTCCGCCCGCGACCAGGCCTTCCACGCCACCGGGGGCTTCGGGGTCGCCTGCGGCGCCGTGGAACTGTTCTCCCGGCACCTGGCCGGCGAAGTCGGGCCGCGCGGCGTGCGTGTCGTCTGCCTGCGCCCGGACGGCCTCCCGGAGGCCTGGGTCTCCTGGGGCATGATCGACGACGCCGAGCCCGACCCGGAAGGCAGTTCCACGGTGAAGGCCCACATGGAACGCGGCACCGCGCTGCGCCGGCTGCCGAAACTGGCCGAAGTCGCGGAGACGGCCGCGTTCATGGCGTCCGACCGGGCGGGCGCCATCACCGGCTCCGTGGTCAACCTGAGCTGCGGATCCGTCAGCGACTGAACGGCGGGCGGCTGCTGCCCGCGCACCTCGGTGAACTGCCCCCGGCGCCCTGCCTGTTGCTCCCCGTGCAGTCGCCCCGCCGCAAGACGCCCGGCCCCCGTTCCCCTACAGACCGCGCAGCGCCTCGTACAGATCGCCGTAGGCCGCCCAGCAGTCGATGCTGCCGTCCTCGTAGAGGCTTCCCATGTACCAGTCGTCGTCGTGGACGGGCTTGACGAGGCACAGGTCGTGGAACCCGAGAACGATCTCCGGGTGCAGCACCTCGTCGCGGGCTCCGGGGCGGGCCACCCACTTCACCGCCCGGTCCGGATCCAGGGCGATGGCCTCTTCGTCCCCGGAGACGTCTCGGATCCGCTGAAGGGACCACCCCGGGGGGAGCCGTTCGTCTGCCATACGCGAATGGTCTCACCGCCAGGTGTGAGCACCGCCTCAGGAGCGGAGCGGGGCGGGGCGGGGCGGCCCGCGGCACGACCACGAGAGTGGCACGGGTTCCGCGCCGGTGAGCCGCGCGCAGGCCACCCCGGCCGGTGCGGGCCCCGTGAGGGATGTGGCTTCCGCCCTGTCAGACTGTGCGCCACCAGGCCCGACAGGGCCGCCGTACCACTCCTGGAGCCGCGTTGAGACCCGCGTCATCGATGACGCTCATGTGCGCCGTCACTCTGCTCACCGGCTGCGCCGCGCAGGGACAGGCGCCGACCCGCGCCGCCGGCGCCGGGACGGCGTCCCCGGCACGTTCGGCAGCGCCAAAGTGCGCGGCCGACAGCTACGTCTGGCAGTCGGTCGTGGAGCGGAATGTCCTGGTGGGCATCTCGGACGCGGAGGAAATCGAGATCCCGGCACATGGCTCGGCGCGTCCTCCCGAGGCGAGACTGGTCCGTCCGCTGACGGCAGGGATCTCCCCCGCGTCGGTCCAGGCGGGGGCGCGTCCGGCCGACGCCCTGAAGTCGCTGGAGGAGAAGACCTCGCAGGGCCTGGAGCCGGTCGGTACCCGGCTCGCCCTGAGCGAAGACGGAGCTCGCATCACGTCGAGGATGCTCAACGACGACGACACCCCGGCCCGGGGCCGGTTCGTCGAGGCCGTGGGGGTCCGCCTCGTCACGGCGGAGTTCTCCGTCACGTGCACGGGCGGCACGGTCCGCGGGACCGTCACGACCTGGACGCGAGGCCGCATTCACGAACACCTGAAGTGCGGCATCAAGGAGCAGTTGCCGGCGATCGGGCAGGAAGCACAGCGCAGGGCCTGCCCCGCGTGAGAAGCCCTCCCCCGAGGGAACTTGGGGACCCGTGGGCGGTCCCGGCAGTGGATGTCAGCCCATGGCGCGTCCGAAGGAGCCATCTCGCTCCGGAGAGCCTCCTCGTGCTCGGCCCTCAGCGTGAGCGAAGACCCTGCCATGTCCAGGAGAACGAGCGACGTGACCAGCAGGCCGCGTGAGAGTCCGTGCAGCACCAGGTGCCGGGTCGACGAGTACGACGTGTACGCACGTGCGGCCTTCTGCCGGGCTCTCTGCGCTCAGCACGCCAAGGGGCGGGCCCTGGCAACGTGTTCGGCACGCATACCGCTTTCGGATCGGGCCGGAAGGCTGTCTCGGCTGGCATGCAAGATGAGTAGGCGTACTCAGGTGCGTCTGCCGCTGCTGCGACACGCTGGCGGACATGCAGCGTCATTCGGTGTGGTCGGATCTCGGGCTCGCGGTCGTCCTTCTTCCGGTGTCGGCCATGCTTGTCGTCTGGCTCGGGATGCACGTGCTGTTCTCGGGTGACGACTTCGGTTCCCCCGGCATTCGCACGGCCCATGCTGCGCGGAGTGGCGCATGGATCAGCGGATGCGCAGCAGTGGTGGCGGGTGGTGGGTTGATGGGGCTGCGGTTGTGGATCGCTGGCTCCGTTCAGCTGCTCGTTCTCGGTGCGGCGGCTGTTCTGTTCTCCGCAGTGGCCGTGCAGCATGGCTGATCACAGCAGTTGCCGCCGGCAGATGAGAGCGCCGGCGATTTCGCGACCGGTCATCAGTGGACGGACGGTCATGGCGTCCCACCGGAGAAGAGCGGCTGGTGGAGGGCTGTTGCATGTCGAGCTCACTCCTGACCAGGCACAACGGGGGCCAGTAACTGAACGATCGATCGGGCATACGCTGCTGCCGATCACGTGCGGGAAGTCTGAGGGGGCCTGTCATGGGTGCGGAAAGGGCGACGAGCGGTAGAGCCGTTTCAGACGGGGTGAACGAGGCTTCGTACCTGGATGATGTGACCGATCCGGAGCGCGGCGGCTCCGCATTGCGGCGGCGTCTGTCCTGTCTGGTTGTCGCGGTGGCGATACCCGCCTTGATGGCGGGCGGCCTGGTCTGGCTGTTCCGGGACGAGTTGTTCCATCCGTTCGGGGACGCCCGAGCCTGTGAGGGCAGCGACACGCAACTGCCCGGCGTGATCCGCGCCGGGGGCGCACGGATTCCCGCCAGTGCCTCCGACATCCACTACTTCACCAGGAACGGCAGCGCTGAGGTCACCTTCGTGAGCAACCAGATACCGGATTACCTCCACAGTGCGGGCATCCTCCCGGACGGCAAGCCCCTGTTCGACGAGAAGTACGGCTCCAAGGGTGTCGCCGATGACGAGATCGAGCTCCCCGAGGGTCTGTGCGGGTCTCCCCTGCGAGGCCCCGTCTGGATGTACCACTCCACAAGCACCACCGGTTCGAGCGTCGACGTCATGGTCGAGGTCTCTCCCGCGTTCCGCGACGAATTCCGCTTCCCGGCCCGCACCGTGGTCACCTACAGCCTCTCCTGACGCGCACCCGGGGCGATCTCCTCCCGCGCGTCCGTGCATCGTGGACGGCGCTGCCGAGGGCTCGCTCCGGCCGATTTGCGAGCGCGGTTCGCCAGCCGCACCGTGCTGTGTATCGACCCGGGCGGTGGACGGGTCACCGGCGCCGGCGCCGGCCATGCGCCGCTGCTGTGCGCGCACAGGGACGGGAGCCACGAGGTTCCGGGAGCCGTCAAACGGGCCGGTCCTGGGAGTCGTGCCCGGCATCGGCGTGGCTCCCCGTGTGGTCATGGAGATCCTGGGTCACAGCCGGATCAGCATCACGATGGACGTCTACACGCACGTGACATCGGACACACAGCGTGAGGCCATCAGTCACATGGACCGGCTGCTCAGGCGCCGCCCCGACCGCGAGCGACCGCCCTCATTGATGTCACCCATGGATGTCAAACGCCCCGGACCGATCATGGTCCGGGGCGTTGTCGCTGCTCCCAACTGGAGCCGCCTGTCGGGTTCGAACCGACGACCTTCGCTTTACAAGAGCGGTGCTCTACCAGCTGAGCTAAGGCGGCACGGCGCCGTTCCCGCTCCGGGGTGCCCGGGTTACGGGTGGGGCCATGAGAAGTGTACCCAGGCGGGGAGGGGGGAGGGTCCGGGAATTGGGGGCCGGGAGGGTGCTGACAAAGCGGGGCGGGCCAGGTAGCGTCACGGAAGGTCCGCACCCTGTGGACTAGACCTCCTTCCTTTACTCGGATCGTCCGGCACGTTCCTGCCGGTGAAGGGACCACTGCACCATGGCTACCGTCACTTTTGACAAGGCGACCCGGATCTACCCCGGGTCCGAGCGCCCCGCCGTCGACCAGCTCCAGATCGACATCGAGGACGGCGAGTTCCTCGTCCTCGTCGGCCCCTCGGGCTGCGGCAAGTCGACCTCGCTCCGCATGCTGGCCGGCCTGGAGGACGTCAACGCCGGCGCCATCCGGATCGGCGACCGGGACGTCACCCACCTTCCGCCCAAGGACCGGGACATCGCCATGGTGTTCCAGAACTACGCGCTCTACCCGCACATGACCGTCGCGGACAACATGGGCTTCGCCCTGAAGATCGCGGGCGTCAACAAGGCGGACATCCGCAAGCGCGTCGAGGAAGCCGCCAAGATCCTGGACCTGACCGAGTACCTGGGCCGCAAGCCCAAGGCGCTCTCCGGCGGTCAGCGCCAGCGTGTGGCGATGGGCCGCGCGATCGTCCGTGAGCCGCAGGTCTTCCTCATGGACGAGCCGCTGTCCAACCTGGACGCCAAGCTCCGTGTCCAGACCCGTACGCAGATCGCCTCGCTGCAGCGCCGCCTCGGCACGACCACGGTCTACGTCACCCACGACCAGACCGAGGCCATGACCATGGGCGACCGCGTCGCGGTCCTCAAGGACGGTCTGCTGCAGCAGGTCGACACCCCGCGCCACATGTACGACCGGCCGGCCAACCTCTTCGTCGCGGGCTTCATCGGCTCGCCGGCGATGAACCTGGTCGAGGTGCCGATCGCAGACGGCGGCGTGAAGTTCGGCAACTCGGTGGTGCCGGTCGAGCGCGAGGCGGTGCAGGCCGCCGCCGACAAGGGCGACCGCACGGTCACCGTCGGCGTCCGCCCGGAGCACTTCGACATCGTGGACGGCGACTCGGCGCTGTCGAAGGACGAGCCGGCCGGTCTGGCCGTGACGGTGAACGTCGTCGAGGAGCTGGGCGCGGACGGTTTCGTCTACGGCTCGGCCGAGGTCGGCGGCGAGCACAAGGACCTGGTCATCCGCGTCGGCGGCCGCCAGGTGCCGGAGAAGGGCTCCGTGCTGCGCGTCGTGCCGCGCGCCGGCGAGAGCCACGTCTTCTCCACCTCCACCGGTGAGCGACTGAGCGACTGAGCGGCCGGCCGGTGACCGTACGGTCGCCCCGCCGCTGAGGACCCAGGTGGCCCGGCCCCCGCGCAAGGGGGGCCGGGCCACGGTCGTTCCCTGGACCGGATCGCCCCTCATTTCCGGTCATACAATGGCGTTTCGACCATGTTCGTCAATGCCCCCGTAGTCGATCAAGGGGCATTCATCACTCATCAGAGTGGCTAAATGTCGCCAAATCATCACTCCTCGCTACCATCACTGCCGTGAACCAGGTAGCCCGCCGCATCGGCAAGTCACTCGCCCTCGTCCTCCCGGTCGTCCTCGTACTCTCCGGCACCCTCGCCGTCACCCGCGTCCCGTGGGCGACTTCGGCGTCCGAGGCCCAAGTCCTCACCGCCTCGCACCAGAAGGAGGCGGCGTCCGAGAGGTCGGCCCCGCAGGAGGTGCTCCGCCGCAAGCTGCTGGGCGAGGTGCAGGAGAAGAACCCCGGCGTCGCCCTGACGCACCTGCAGCGGGAGATGGCCGAGCGGCCCTCGCTGGCCCGGTACTGCGGCTCGATCGCCCGGTCCCTGGGACGTGCCGCGGTCGCCAAGTACGGCTCGGTGCACCGCGCCCAGGCCTGGTCGCGGCCGGTCTGCGACACCGCCTTCGCGACGGGCGTGGCCTCGCTCGGATGACCCGACGCGCGGGTCGCGTAGGGTGCGCCCATGACCGGCACGCCCGCGACCTCCCCGGCGGTGACCCAGGCCGTCCTCCTCGCCGGAGGACAGGGCTCCCGCCTGCGGCCCTACACCGACACCCGCCCCAAGCCGATGATCGAGATCCCCGGAACCGGGATCCCGATCATCGGCCATCAACTTGCCTGGCTGGCCGCCGAGGGCGTCACCGACGCCGTGATCTCGTGCGGCCATCTCGCTGAGGTCCTCCAGGAGTGGCTGGCCGGCGCGGCGGCCGACCTGCCGCTGCGGGTGACCACCGTCGTCGAGCGCGAACCGCTCGGCCGCGGCGGCGGCCTGAGGTACGCCGCCGCCTCGCTGCCCCGGCCGCAGGAGCCCTGGTACGCCACCAACGGCGACATCTGGACGCGGTTCTCCCTGCGGGAGATGGCCGCCTTCCACATCGAGCGGGCCGCGGTCGCCACGCTGGCGCTGGCCCGTCCGCGCATCCCGTGGGGCGCCGTGGAGACCGACGAGTTCGGCCACGTCCTGGACTTCATCGAGTCCCCGCCCTCGCCGTTCCTGATCAACGCGGGCGTCTACGTCTTCTCCCCCGAGTTCACCGGGCTGCTCCCGGAACGCGGTGACCACGAGCGCACCACCTTCCCCCAACTCGCCCGGGAACGGCGGCTCGCGGGCTTCCCGCTGCCCCAGGGCGCGTACTGGCGGGCCATCGACACCGCCAAGGACCTCGCCGAGGCAGCGAAGGAACTCGCCTCGCGGCCCTGAGCACGGACCGCCGAGGGCCTGAGGGCCGCTGCGGGTCCACTGGGTCCCGCTGCGGGCGCGCCAAGCCCCAGAACGGGCCACAACGGGGCACGACGGGCACGAAGAGGCGGCCGGAGGAAGGAACCTCCGGCCGCCTCTTCCCGTGCGCCGTACGGGCGTTACGCGACCTTCCCCGAGCCGTGCCGCGCCGGGGCGCCGAGCAGCCAGCCGGAGGTCTCCCCGCTGCCGAGCAGCCCGCCGAGCGCGCCGCCGCTGTCGGAGGAACCGCCGCCGGTGCCGCCACCACCGCTGCCGCCGCCCGGCGTGGGCGGGTTGCTGGGCAGCGTGGGACGGGACGGGACGGACGGCACGGTCTGCGAGGGCCTGCCGCCGGTGCCGCCCCCGCCGCCGCTGCCGGTGCCGGCCGAGGACGACCCGGGACGGGACTGCCTGGCGTTCGGCGCGGAGGACGCCGCGCCCGGGGCCGACGGCGAGGAGGACGGTGAGGACGAGGGACTGCCGGAACGGCCCGCCGAGGGGGCCTTGGAGGGCCGGGAGGACTTCTCCCCGGGCACCTCGGGCAGCGGCGAGCCCTCGAGGTTGTTGGTCGGCAGGTCGGTCGGGGCGGGCAGCTGGGACCGCGGGCTGGTGGACCGCACCGCGGTGCCGAGGGTGGCCCCGACCACGAGCGAGATCCCGACCAGCACGGTGGCCAGCACCGCGCCGCGGCGCAGCACCCGGCTCCGCAGCTCCCCCAGCGGGGCGCGCGGGCCGAGCTTGCGCCAGGCTTCGCTCGCCAGGCGGCCGTCGGCGGAGTAGACCGGCGCTCCCGCGATGACCAGCGGGCTCCAGGCGGCGAGCAGGATGATGTCCGGCGTGTCGTACGCCGGGACGGTCCGCCAGCTCACCGTCACCAGCAGCGCCGCCGACAGCAGGGCGCCGATCGACGCCGCGAACCGCTGCCAGAGCCCGAAGACCGTCAGCACACCGGCGATGACCTGCAGGAAGGCCACCGACAACCCGGCGCCGATGGGGTGCGCGAGGGCGAGGTCGCGCAGCGGCTCGGCCAGCCCCCACGGGTGCAGAGAGGCGAGCCAGGTCACCATCGAGCCACGCTTGCCGCCGTCGAAGTAGACGGGGTCGCAGAGCTTGCCCATGCCCGCGTAGATGGAGATGAAGCCCAGGAAGATGCGCAGCGGCAGTAGCACGATGCCGAGGTTCATCCGGCGGCCCGGGTAGTAGGCGTGCCGGATGGGATCGGCGCGTTCCCGGTTCCGGCCGCGGCCGTGCTCCTCGCCGGGCTCCTCGTACGGGTCGTAGTCGGGGTCCTCGTCGAGGGGGCCGGCGGGCGGCGCGGCGTACGCGAACTCGCTGGTGTCCTCGGGGTCGAGGTAGTCGTCGTAGGCGCCGCGCGCGGGGCGGATGCCGCCGAGCATCTCGCCGGGCGCCGGCGGCCGGCGCGGCGGGCCGACGACGGGCTGCGGCGGCTCCTCGATCCGCGGCAGCACCTGTGTCGCGGCGCCGAGGTCGAGGCCGTCCGCCTGACCGTGGCGCACCGCGGCGAGCAGCTGGGTGGCGGCGGCGTCGCCGGGTTCGCTGCGCCCGGACCACACCAGGGGCGCGCCGCGCCGCTGCGCGGCGGCGGAGGGTCGGACGGAGGTCGGGATGACGGGGACGCGCTGGGTCCTCGTCAGGGCACGGCCCGACGTCGCGCCGAGCTGCACGCGGAAGCTCGCGTGATTGACGATGACCTGGGCCGGGTCGGAGGAGACCTTGAGCATGTTGAGCACAGGCTCGTCGGTGATCGACGACGACCGTCCCCCCGGAGGAGTGCGGGGTGTTCTGGTGTCCACACTCATCTAACCGAGTGACACCCGATAAGGACACTGTGTGACGGGCCCCGTTGTGTCCGAGGCCCGTCAATCGGGGGTTGTCGCCGGGGCGCGTCCGGGGGCGCGTGCGGGTTCAGGCCCGGCGGCGCGCCGCCTCGTAGAGCACGATGCCCGCGGCGACGCCCGCGTTCAGCGACTCGGCGCCACCCGGCATCGGGATGCGCACCCGCAGGTCGCAGGTCTCGCCGACGAGCCGGGACAGGCCCTTGCCCTCCGAGCCCGCGACGACGACGACCGGTCCGGCCAGCGCCTCGAGGTCCTGCAGCTCGACCTCGCCGTCGGCGGCCAGGCCGACGACCGTGAGGCCCGCCTTCTGGTAGGCCTCCAGGGTCCGGGTGAGGTTGGTGGCGCGGGCCACCTGGACCTGGGCGGCGGTGCCGGCGGAGGTCTTCCAGGCGCCCGCGGTCATCCCGGCGGCGCGGCGCTCGGGCACGACGACCCCGTGGCCGCCGAAGGCGGCGACGGAGCGGACGACGGCGCCGAGGTTGCGCGGGTCGGTGACCCCGTCCAGCGCCATGATCAGCGGGTCCTCGCCCGCGTCGAAGGCCTCGGCGGCGAGGTCCTCGGGGTGGGCGTACTCGTAGGGCGGGATCTGCAGCACCAGGCCCTGGTGGTTGAGCCCGTTGGTGATGCGGTCCAGCTCGGGGCGCGGGGCCTCCATCAGCGGGATGCCCCGGTCGGTGGCGAGCTTGATCGCCTCGCGCACGCGCTCGTCGTTGTCGATGAACTGCTGGACGTAGACCGCCGAGGCCGGGATGTCGGCGCGCAGCGCCTCCACCACCGGGTTGCGGCCGGCCACCAGCTCGGAGGTCGACTTGGCGCCGCGGCCCGAGGGGCGCCGGGACTGCGCGGACGCGGCGCGCTTCACCTTGGCGTTGGCGGCCCGCTGCTTGGCGTGCCCCTTGCGTGCCTCCGCGGGCGGGGTGGGGCCCTTGCCCTCCAGGCCCCTGCGCCGCTGCCCGCCGCTACCGACCGTCGCGCCCTTCTTGTTGGACGTGCGGCGGTTCCTGCGCTGGCTGTTGCCGGCCATGGGTCACCTGTTTCCTGCTGCTGTTGCTGCTACTGCGTGAACGTACGTACGTGTCAATGATGACGCGGGCGCCCGGCTACCGGGAGCCGAGCGTCCAGCGCGGGCCCGAGGGGGTGTCCTCGATCTCCAGGCCGGACTGCTGGAGCCGGTCGCGGATGGCGTCGGCGGTCGCGTAGTCCTTGCGGCCGCGCGCCGACTCCCGCTGCTCCAGCACCAGCCGGACGAGGGAGTCCACCACCCCGTGCAGGTCGTCGCCGCGGCCGTCGCCGGCCCAGTGCGGGTCCAGCGGGTCCAGGCCCAGGACGCCGAGCATCGCGCGCACCTCGGCGAGGCGGGCGACGGCGCTCTCCTTGTCGTCCGCGGTGAGCGCCGAGTTGCCCTGCCGGACGGTGGTGTGGACGATCGCCAGCGCCTGCGGGACGCCCATGTCGTCGTCCATCGCCTCGGCGAAGGCCGGCGGCACCTCGGCGGCCGGCTCGACCGGGCCGGCCATCTCGACGACCCGCTGCACGAAGCCCTCGATGCGCGCGAACGCCGACTCTGCCTCGCGCAGCGACTCCTCGCTGTACTCGATCATCGAGCGGTAGTGCGGGGTGCCGAGGTAGTAGCGCAGCACGATGGGCCGCCAGCGCTTGGTCATCTCGCTCACGAGGACCGAGTTGCCGAGCGACTTGCTCATCTTCTCGCCGCTCATCGTGACCCAGGCGTTGTGCACCCAGTACTGCGCGAAGTCGTCGCCGAAGGCCTTGGCCTGGGCGATCTCGTTCTCGTGGTGCGGGAAGATCAGGTCGATGCCGCCGCCGTGGATGTCGAAGGCGGTGCCCAGGTACTTGTGGGCCATCGCGGAGCACTCCAGGTGCCAGCCGGGACGGCCGGGGCCCCACGGGGTCTCCCAGTACGGCTCGCCGGGCTTGGCGGCCTTCCACATCGCGAAGTCGCGCGCGTCCCGCTTGCCGGTCTCGCCCTCGCTCTCCGGCTGGCGCAGGTTGTCGAGCTCCTGGTTGGACAGCTCCAGGTAGTCCGGGAAGGAGCGGACGTCGAAGTAGACGTTGCCCTCGGACTCGTAGGCGTGGCCGCGCTCGATGAGGCCGCGCATCATCTCGATCATCTCGGGCACGTGGCCGGTGGCGCGCGGCTCGTACGTGGGCGGCAGGCAGCCGAGCGCGTCGTAACCCTCGTTGAAGGCGCGCTCGTTCTCGTAGCCGATCGCCCACCAGGGGCGGCCCTGCTCGCCCGACTTGGCGATGATCTTGTCGTCGATGTCGGTGACGTTGCGGACGAACGTCACGTCGTAGCCGCGGTGGGCGAACCAGCGGCGCATGATGTCGAAGTTCAGGCCGGACCGGATGTGCCCGATGTGCGGGGCTGCCTGCACGGTCGCGCCGCACAGGTAGATCGAGACGCAGCCCGGCCGGAGCGGGGTGAAGTCACGGACCTGGCGCGCGTCGGTGTCGTACAGGCGAATAGTCACGCATCAAGGGTAGTGGCCCCGGGTGCGTGCACCGTCCGCTCCGCGTGAGCTTCACGGTGTTGTGACGCTCGCGGGGGCCGTGGCACCGGCCGCCCGGGCGGCCGGCGGGCGGCCGCTTCACCCGTACGGCGGACGGCGCGGTCCCGCGGGCGGCGAGTCAACTCGTCCGCACCCCCTGTCACTTCGCCCGGCGGGCCACCAGTGCGGTCGCCACGGCGGCCAGTCCCTCGCCGCGCCCGGTGAAGCCCAGACCGTCGGTCGTCGCGCCGGAGACCGCCACGGGGGCGCCCACCGCGGCGGACAGGACCTTCTGGGCCTCGTCGCGTCGCTTGCCGATCTTGGGGCGCGGACCGATGACCTGGACGGCCACGTTGCCGATGTCGTAGCCCGCCTCGCGGACGATCCGGGCCGCCTCCGTGAGCAAGGTCACACCGGAGGCGCCCGACCACTCCGGGCGCCCGGTGCCGAAGTGCGCGCCCAGGTCGCCCATGCCGGCCGCGGAGAACAGCGCGTTGCAGGCGGCGTGCGCGACGACGTCGGCGTCGGAGTGCCCCGCCAGGCCGTCCCCCTCGCCCTCCCAGAGCAGGCCGGCGACCCACAGTTCGCGGCCCGCCTCGAAGGCGTGGATGTCGGTGCCGATGCCCACCTGGGGCAGCACGGGGACGTGCGGGGCCGGGGCGGCGTCGGTCGGCTCAGTAGTCATCGGTGGCCCTCCTGCGGGCGAGGACGGCCTCGGCGAGGACCAGGTCCAGCGGGCGGGTGACCTTGAAGGCCTCCTCGTGCCCCGGCACGACCAGCACCGGGACGCCTAGCCGCTCGACCATGCTCGCGTCGTCCGTGACCGCGCCGGTGACCGTGCTGTGCGCCTTGAGCAGCGTCGCCCGGTCGAAGCCCTGGGGGGTCTGGACGGCGCGCAGCAGCGAGCGGTCCGGGGTGCCGACGACGGCGTCGGTGGCCGGGTCGATCTCCTTGACCGTGTCGGCGAGCGGCAGCCCCGGCACGACGGCCGAGGCGCCGTCCCGCACGGCGGCGGCGACGGCGTCGACCATGTCGACCGGCACCAGCGGGCGGGCGGCGTCGTGGACGAGCACCACCTCGACCTCGTCCGGCAGCGCGGCCAGGCCGAGCCGTACCGAGTCCTGCCGGCTCTCGCCGCCGGCGACGACCCTTATGTCCTTGGTCTCGGGCAGGCCGTGGCTGTCGAGCAGCGCCCTGACCTCGGTGACCCCGTCGGGGGGCGCCACCACCACGACCAGGGACACCGCGCGGGCGCGGGTCATGGCACGCACCGCGTGCACGAGGATCGGGACGCCGCCCAGGGTGCGCAGCGCCTTGGGCGCACCGGGGCCGAGCCGGACTCCACGTCCGGCGGCGGGAATGACTGCCGCGGTAGTCAGGTTTGTGTCCTTGGCCGAAATGGGTATCGCCTCAACGTGCCGGGCGCGAAGCCCCTGTCGGACCCTTCCGTGACACCGACAGGGCCTGCTGCCCGGGCCCGGCACCCAGTATGCAGGGGGAAGCGACGCGCGAACGAAGACGAGGGGGCTCCTCGGCGTCGTGGAAGTGCCAGTCCGCCGTGAGGGCGCCCCGGCATGCCGCAGTGCCCGGCGTACGTGACGCACCGGGCACTACGGCGGAAATCCGCGTCAGGACGCGAGGACCTCGTCGAGGAGGGTCTCGGCCTTGTCCTCGTTGGTGTTCTCCGCGAGCGCGAGCTCACTGACCAGGATCTGGCGGGCCTTGGCGAGCATGCGCTTCTCGCCGGCCGACAGCCCGCGCTCCCGCTCACGGCGCCACAGGTCCCGCACGACTTCCGCGACCTTGATGACGTCGCCGGAGGCGAGCTTCTCCAGATTTGCCTTGTAGCGGCGGGACCAGTTGGTGGGCTCCTCGGTGTACGGTGCGCGCAGCACCTCGAAGACCCGGTCCAGCCCTTCCTGACCGACCACGTCGCGCACGCCGACGAACTCCGCATTGTCCGCGGGCACGCGTACCGTCAAGTCGCCCTGGGCGACCTTGAGCACCAAGTAGGTCTTGTCCACGCCTTTGATCTGGCGAGTTTCGATGGCCTCGATCAGCGCGGCCCCGTGATGGGGATAGACCACGGTGTCGCCAACCTTGAACGTCATGTGACAGGTACCCCTTCCGTGGCTATCCAGGGTAACACGGGAACGGCTGGTTCTGAATGGCGTTTTCGCAGGTCAGGGCATATCTCGGGGCTTGACAAGTGCGACCGGAACGTGCTGCGGAGGGGGAGCGGAGGGCGGAATTCGCAGGTCGGAGCGGGTGCCGAGGGGGCCTGAAACGCGCCCGTTACACCCTGCGGGCGGCCGGGACAAGAGGAAGAACATCCCGGTTTGTCGCTCTCTTGCGGGGGGTCTCCCGCTACTCCGTTCGGCCGCCACGGGCTTGATCCGATCCATTTTCGCACCACGCCGGATTTCCGTCCGGCGGATGAACGGGAAATGGATCTTGCCGGTGTGGCGGGAATCGTTCGGCGGAATCCCGGAATGGATTCCGCCGCGTCCGCGCCGGTCCGTCCGGAGGCCCCCGCGCGAGCCCCCCGGCAGCCCCGCAACGCCCCCGGAACGCCTGCGGGACACCCGGGCGGGTGAAGCCCCGGCCCGGCGGGGGGTGGGCCGGTGCGGGCGCGCCGAGCGGGCTCGGTAACCTAATCCCGCACCAGGTAAGCCGTAAGTCCCGTACGTCCGTAACTCCCGTACCCCGCCCAAGGAGATGCCGCCGCCGTGAGCAGCAGCCTTCGACGCGGCGCCCTCGCCGCCGCCCTCGCACTCTCGCTCGTCCCGCTCGCCGCCTGCGCTGCCGGGAACGACGCGGAGACGCTGCGCGTCAGGCCGGACAACGCCGCGACCAGCGTCGGTGACATCGAGGTCCAGAACGTCGTGGTGCTCACCCAGGCCACCTCCGACGGCTCCTCCTCGGTGACGGCCAAGGTCTTCAACAACGGCGACGAGCAGCAGACCCTGGACTCCGTGAAGGTCGGTTCGCTGGACGCCGAGCTGTCCGGCCCGATCACGCTGCCCGGCCACAGCTCCGTGCTGCTCGGCGGTGACGGCAACCCGTCCGCCCTCTTCAAGGGCGGCTCCGAGAGCAAGAACGACGGCGACTTCAAGACGGTCGTCTTCGACTTCAGCAAGACCGGCGAGGTCTCCCTGCAGAGCCTCGCGCTGCCCGCGGCCGGCTACTACGCCTCCTTCGGGCCGAGCGAGAAGCCCTCGCCCACCGAGAGCGCGAGCCCGGGCGAGTCGCCCGCCGAGGGCGTCACGGCCTCGCCGACCGAGACCGAGACGATCACCGAGTCGCCCGCCGGCTGAGGCACCCCGGCGTACGAAGGGGCCCCGGGAGCGATGTGCTCCCGGGGCC
>NZ_JBHYMQ010000032.1:0-85113 GCF_042742985.1 Streptomyces sp. NPDC058864
GAGATCGCGACCCGTCCGGCGGGGCTGATGAGCAGGGCCCAGCCGGTCTGGACGTTGAGCTCGGCGATCCGGACGCCCCGGGCGCTGTCGGTGCGCCGGTCGGAGATCTTGAGGACGTCGAAGCCCTTCGCGATGTCGTTCGAGTAGATGTAACCGTTGTAGTAGTAGGCGCTCCAGGAGCCGCCGAGGGTCAGGGTGTCGGTCGAGATCGGCCCGCGCTCGAAGTAGCCGATCTCCTTGGGACGCGCGGAGTCGGTGAAGTCCCACACGGAGACGCCGCCCTGGTACCAGGCCTGGACCATGATGTCGCGGCCCTTGGCGGGGATGAGCGAGCCGTTGTGGGCGACGCAGTTCTCGGTGTCGGCCTGGTGACGGGGGATCTTGTAGTAGTTGCGGAAGACGAGGTCGACCTTGCCGTGCTTGCGGACGATGTCGTAGATGCCGTCGGCGCCGCGCTGCGGACCGATCGCGGCGTTGCACTCGGCGCCGCCGCCACCGCCCAGCTCGTCGGTGAAGACGACCTTGGTGCCGCGCTCGTTGAAGGTCGCCGAGTGCCAGAACGAGAAGTTGACGTTGTCCTGGACACGGTCGAGGACCTTCGGCCGCTCGGGGTCGGAGATGTCCATCAGGATGCCGTCGCCCATGCAGGCGCCGGCGGCGAGCCGCAGCTTCGGGAACGCGGTGATGTCGTGGCAGCCGGTGGTCTCACTGACCCGGGCCTGGGTGTCGGTGGGCGGGACGCCCGGGTTGCCGCCGTCCGGGAAGAGCACGGGGAAGGCCGTGACGGCCGCCTTCTCCGGGTGGTTGCGCGGGATCTTCACCACGGAGATGCCGTCGTGCGGCGGCTGGCAGTCCGGGAAGGATGCGCTGGGCGAGTAGGAGGACACGTAGACGAACAGGTCGCGCTTGCCCGGTACGAGGGTGTGGGTGTGGGAGCCGCAGGCGGTCTCCACGGCGGCGACGTAGCGCGGGTTGGCCTTGTCGCTGATGTCGAAGACCTTGATGCCCTCCCAGGAGGACTTCTCGGCGGCGGACTGGCTCGTGCTCGCGCAGGAGTTGTCGGAGCGCGAGGAGTCGGTGGACAGGACCAGCAGGTTTCCGGAGACCGAGATGTCGTTCTGGGATCCGGGGCACAGGACCTGGCTGACCATCTTGGGGCTGGTGGGACGGCTGATGTCGTAGATCACGAAACCGTCGTAGTTGCCGGCGAAGGCGTATCTGCCCTGGAACGCCAGGTCGGTGTTGAATCCCGCGAGGGACTGCTTGGGTATGTTGACCAGGTGCTCGACATTGGCGCTCGTGACGACCTCGTCGACACCCGGGATGCTCCCGTCGGCCGTGGCGGGGGCCGGAGCCGCCAGTCCGAGCAGCGCGACGGCCGCGACCGCCAGGGTCGCCAGCCGTCCGGGGCGAGCGAGAGCTGTACGTAAGCGCTTCACCGCGTCCTCCTTGTATCCGTTCGCGGTTGAACTTCATGCGGACCCCGGCAGTATGGCCCTTCTCATGTGCGCGTCAAAAGATGACAATGCACTGGTGTTTTCTTCGTATCGCGTTGCGACGCTGCCCGCGCTGGCCCTCACCGCCTCCTTAATGCTCGCCCTGACCAGCTGCGACGGCGGTTCCGGAAGCGATTCCGCGTCCGCCGCGCCCTCGGTCATCGCGCCGGGCGCACCGGGTGAGAAGGCCACCACCCTCTCCAAGGACGAGGCGGCCGAGGCCCTGCCCGACGACTCCCCGAACGCCGCGGACGTCACCTATGTGACGAACATGATCGCCCACCACCAGCAGGCGCTTGTCATGACCGCTCTCGCCGGCACCCACGCCGCCGGCAAGCAGGTCCGCGGGCTCGCCGCACGCATCGACGCAGCGCAGGGCCCGGAGATCGACGTCATGGAGGCCTGGCTCAAGACCAACGGCGGCTCCGACGGCACCGCCCACGGCCACGACCACTCCTCGATGCCCGGAATGGCCACCGCGGCGCAGCTGGCGGCGCTGCGCGAGGCGCGCGGCGCGGAGTTCGACCGGCAGTTCCTGAGCCTGATGATCACCCACCACCGCGGAGCGGTGACGATGGCCACCGACGTGCTCACGCACGGCCGCAACGTCCAGGTCGGCGAGTGGGCGAACGACGTGATCGCCCAGCAGAGCGCCGAGATCGCCCGGATGCGGGCCATGGGCTGACATCGCGGACCGCGACACGCTCCGGTGCCCTCCCCGCGGCCGTCCCGCGGTGCGATGCTGGACGTGGCCGCCCGTACCGCCCGTTCCGGGCGGCACACGGGCCGCCGAGGTGAACCCAACCCTCGCCGAAGGGGAGGCGCCCGTGCTGCGTGTGGCAGTCGTCGGATCAGGTCCCAGCGGGGTGTACACGGCCGAGTCGCTGACCCGCCAGGAGTCGGTGCCGGACGTCGCCGTCGACGTCCTGGACCGGCTGCCCTGCCCCTACGGGCTGGTCCGGTACGGGGTGGCCCCCGACCACGAGAAGATCAAGTCCCTGCAGGGCACGCTGCGGCGCGTCCTGGAGGACCCCCGGATCCGCTTCCTGGGCAATGTGGACGTCGGCGGGCCGGGGCTGCCGCCGCGAGCGCTGCTGGAGCTGTACCACGCCGTGGTGTACTGCGTCGGCGCCGCGACCGACCGCCACCTGGGGGTGCCCGGCGAGGACCTGCCCGGCAGTTGCGCGGCCACGCACTTCGTCTCCTGGTACAGCGCCCATCCCGACGAGGCTCCCGACGGCTTCCCGCTGCACGCCCGCTCCGCCGTCGTCATCGGGGTCGGCAACGTGGCCGTCGACGTGGCCCGCATCCTGGCCCGCGGCGCCGAGGAGCTGCGGCACACCGATGTGCCGGAGGGGGTGCTGCGGGCCCTGGCGGACAGCAGGGTCACGGACGTCCACATGGTGGGGCGGCGCGGTCCCTCGCAGGCGAAGTTCACCACCAAGGAGCTGCGCGAGCTCGGCGACCTGCCCGACGCGGACGTGCTCGTCCGTCCCGAGGAGCTGGCGCTCGACCCCGCCTGCACCGATCCGCAGGGGCTCGTCCCGGTCGCCCGGCGCAACGTGGAAGTGCTGCGCGGCTGGGCCTCCAGGCCGCCGGCGGGCCGGCGCCGCCGCATCCATCTGCGGTTCTTCCTGCGGCCGGTGGCCGTGCTCGGTGAGGACGCGGTGACAGGGGTGCGGTTCGAGCGGACCGCACCGGACGGGCAGGGCGGGGTGCGCGGCACCGGCGTCCTGGAGGACGTCGACGCGGGGCTGGTGCTGCGCTCGGTCGGTTACCGGGGCGTGCCCCTGGAGGGGCTTCCGTTCGACGAGCGGCTCGGCATCGTGCCCAACGAGGAGGGCCGTGTGCTGCGCGCCGGCGTGCCTTCGCCCGGCGAGTACGTGGCGGGCTGGATCAAGCGCGGGCCGACCGGGGTCATCGGCACCAACCGGCCCTGCGCCAAGCAGTCGGCGGCGGCCCTCATCGCCGACGCCCGGGAGCTGCTGGCCCGGCACACCGCGGCCGCCGATCCGCTGGAGGGGCTGCGGGCACTGGGGCAGGACCCGGTGGAGTGGACCGGGTGGGAGGCCATCGAGGCCGCCGAGGCGGCGCTGGGACGGTCGCTGAACCGCACGACCGTGAAGATCCCCGACTGGGAAGGGCTGTTGGCGGCCGCCCGCCCCACCGGGTGAGACCCGCGGGAACTCACCCGAACCCCTCCGCGATCAACGAACCGTTTACGTTCACCAGGTTCACGGGCAACCACTTCAGCGTTCCACCGCACACCCGCGCCGCGTTCGAGGAGCTGCCCATGGCGACGCCGTCGCACCGTCCGGCCGTCCATCCTGTCGACGAGGTCCTGCCCGCCGTCCAGCTGGGGGCGTTCGGGCTGCAGCACGTGCTGGCGATGTACGCCGGCGCGGTGGCCGTGCCGCTCATCGTCGGCGGCGCGCTGAAGCTGCCGCCCGCCGACCTCGCCTACCTGATCACGGCGGACCTGCTGGTGTGCGGCATCGCCACGCTGCTGCAGTGCGTGGGCTGGTGGCGGTTCGGTGTCCGGCTGCCCATCATGCAGGGCTGCACCTTCGCGGCGGTCGCACCCATGGTGCTGATCGGCCAGGACGGCGGACTCC
Organism: Streptomyces sp. NPDC058864; assembly: GCF_042742985.1. Taxonomy (NCBI): domain Bacteria; kingdom Bacillati; phylum Actinomycetota; class Actinomycetes; order Kitasatosporales; family Streptomycetaceae; genus Streptomyces; species Streptomyces sp. NPDC058864. Next base: position 4,112 of record NZ_JBHYMQ010000032.1, read on the forward strand.
CCGCGATCTACGGCGCCGTCATCGCCTCGGGAGTGGCGATGGTGCTGCTGGCCCCGGTCTTCGGGCGGCTGCTGCGGTTCTTCCCACCACTGGTGACCGGCACCGTGATCCTGGTCATCGGGCTCAGCCTGCTGCCGGTGGCCGGCAACTGGGTCGCAGGAGGGGTGGGTTCGGCCGACTTCGGGGCACCGCGGAACATCGGCCTCGCGGCCGCGGTACTCGCGGTGGTCCTGCTGGTGCAGCGCTTCGCGCCCCCGCCCGTCGCGCGGATCGCGGTCCTGGCGGGCATCGTGCTGGGCACCCTGGCGTCGGTGCCGCTGGGCTTCGCCGACTTCGGCGCGGTCGGCGACGCCGACTGGGTCGGGATCAGCACGCCGTTCCACTTCGGCACGCCCTCCTTCCAGGGCGCGGCGATCGTCTCCATGCTCGTCGTGGCCCTGGTGACGATGACCGAGACGACCGGCGACATCATCGCCGTGGGCGAGCTGACGGGCCGCCACGTGGAGCCGGGGCGGCTCGCGGACGGGCTGCGGGCCGACGGCGTCTCGACCGTGCTCGGCGGGGTGTTCAACACCTTCCCGTACACCGCCTACGCGCAGAACGTGGGCCTCGTGGGGATGACACGGGTGCGCAGCCGCTGGGTGGTGGCGACCGCGGGCGGCATCCTCGTGCTGCTGGGACTGCTGCCCAAGCTGGGTGCGGTGGTCGCGGCGATCCCGGAGCCGGTGCTGGGCGGCGCGGGACTGGTGATGTTCGGAACGGTGGCGGCGAGCGGGGTGCGGACCCTGTCCACCGTCGACTTCCACGGCAACGGCAATCTGACCGTGGTGGCGGTCTCGGTCGCCGTCGGACTGCTGCCGGTCGGCGTGCCGAATGTGTACGACGCCTTCCCCGACTGGTTCCAGACCGTGATGGACAGCGGCATCAGCGCGGGGTGCATCACCGCGATCGCGTTGAACCTGCTCTTCAACCACCTGCCCGGTGGCTCCGGTTCGGGCGCGGACCAGGCGCGGGAGGAGCCCCTGTAGCGCGCCGCGGCCCCCGTTGTCGGTGGGACGGTGCAGAATCTGTGACGCAGGACACATTCCCGTACTTTCGGAGATGGTGCGTCATGGACGACGTCGTACTCGCGATCGGCACGCGCAAAGGACTGTTCCTCGGACGGCGGGGCGGCGCCGGGAAGTGGGAGCTGACCGGCCCGCACTTCCCCATGCAGGCGGTGTACTCGGTGGGCATCGACACCCGCAGGGCGGTGCCCCGGCTGCTGGTCGGCGCGGACAGCTCGCACTGGGGGCCGTCGGTGTTCCGCTCGGACGACCTCGGGCGCAGCTGGGAGGAGCCGGCGCGGCCAGCGGTGCGGTTCCCGAAGGACACGGAGACCTCCCTGGAGCGTGTCTGGCAGATCCAGCCCGCCGGCAGCGGCGCCCCCGACCTGGTGTGGGCCGGGACGGAACCGGGCGCGCTCTTCCGCTCCGACGACGGCGGGGTGACCTTCGAGTTCGTCCGGAGCCTGTGGGAGCACCCGCAGCGGGAGCTGTGGGGCGCCGGATTCGGCGGGCAGGCGGTGCACACGGTCATCACCGATCCGCGCGACGCCGACGCGGTGGTCGCGGCCGTCTCCTCCGGCGGGGTCTACCGCTCCTCCGACGGCGGCGCGGGCTGGCAGGCGTCCAACACCGGGCTCAAGGCGGAGTTCCTCCCCGACCCGTACCCGGAGTTCGGCCAGTGCGTGCACAAGATCGCCCGGGACGCCGAGGACCCGGACCGGCTGTACCTGCAGAACCACGGCGGGGTCTATCGCAGCGACGACGCGGGCGCGACGTGGACGGAGATCGGCAAGGGCCTGCCCGCGGACTTCGGCTTCGCCGTCGCCGCCCACCCCCGGCGCGGCGGCGTCGCGTACGTCTCCCCGGTCAACGACGGCAGCGACCGCTACCAGCCCGACTACCGCTGCCGGATCTACCGCACAGACGACGCCGGCGCCTCGTGGACGGCCCTGTCCTCCGGACTGCCTACGGAGGAGCACTACGGCGTGGTCCTGCGCGACGGGCTGCGCACGGACGACGCCGACCCGGTCGGCGTGTACTTCGGCAACCGCAACGGCGAGGTGTACGCCAGTGCCGACGAGGGAGACACCTGGCGGCTCGTGGCCTCGCACCTGCCGGACGTCCTGTGCGTCCGGGCGGCCGTGGTCTGAGTGTCGGTGTGAGCCACTAGAGTGACTCACCGTGGCAGTACGACCGTTGAACGAAATCGTCGAAGAAGGCTGGGCCAAGGCGCTGGAGCCGGTGGCCGGGGGGATCGCCTCGATGGGCGACTTCCTGCGCGCCGAGATCGCCGCGGGCCGCACCTACCTGCCGTCGGGGGCGAACGTGCTGCGCGCGTTCCAGCAGCCCTTCGACGACGTCCGGGTGCTGATCGTGGGCCAGGACCCGTATCCCACCCCGGGGCACGCCGTCGGGCTGTCGTTCTCGGTCGCCCCGGAGGTGCGGCCGCTGCCCGGCAGCCTGCTGAACATCTACCGGGAGATGAACACCGACCTCGGCCTGCCCCAGCCCTCCAACGGTGACCTGACCCCCTGGACCCGGCAGGGCGTCCTGCTGCTCAACAGGGCGCTCACCACCGCCCCGCGCAAGCCCGGGGCGCACCGCGGCAAGGGCTGGGAGGCGGTCACCGAGCAGGCCATCCGAGCGCTCGCCGCACGCGGCAAGCCGCTGGTGTCCATCCTGTGGGGCTCCGACGCGCGCAGACTGCGGCCGCTGCTGGGCAACCTGCCGGCCGTCGAGTCCGCCCACCCCTCCCCCATGTCGGCCGACCGCGGGTTCTTCGGTTCGCGTCCGTTCAGCCGGGCCAACGACCTTTTGGCACGGCAAGGAGCGGATCCGGTGGACTGGCGGCTGCCCTGACAGAGGCAGCCGTTACCCTGCCCGGGTGACGACGCATTCGAACACCCCAGCGGGCTGGTACCCGGACCCGCACGGCACGCAGAACCTGCTGCGTTACTGGGACGGCTCCCAGTGGACGGAGCACACCCACGCGGGCGGCGCGCAGGTCCCGCCGCAGCCCAAGGACAATCCCTGGGCGCTGGGCGTCGACGGGGGCCCCGACCCCGCGCGCATCCAGCGCCAGGTGCAGCAGCAGGCGGGCGTCGCCCCCACCGGCCCGGGTGGGGGGACGCTGTTCAGCGAGCCCGTCCTGGTGGTCAACCAGAAGGCCAAGCTCATCGAGCTGAACAACGAGTACAGCGTCTTCGACCAGCAGGGACGCCAGCTCGGCTCGGTGCTCCAGGTCGGCCAGAGCACCGCGCGGAAGGTGCTGCGCTTCGTCGCGAGCGTCGACCAGTTCCTGTCCGTGCGCCTGGAGGTCCGCGACGCGCACGGACAGCCCCAGTTGCTGCTGACCCGGCCGGCGAAGTTCATCAAGTCCAAGGTGATCGTGCAGCGCGCCGACGGCATGACGCTCGGCGAGATCGTGCAGCAGAACGCCATCGGAAAGATCAACTTCTCCTTCGAGGTGAACGGGCAGAAGATCGGCGCGATCAAGGCCGAGAACTGGCGCGCCTGGAACTTCGCCATCGTCGACCACACCGACACCGAGGTCGCCAGGATCACCAAGACGTGGGAGGGCCTGGCGAAGACGATGTTCACCACGGCCGACAACTACGTGCTGCAGATCCACCGGCAACTGCCGGACCCCCTGCTGAGCATGGTCGTCGCCTCCGCGCTCACCGTGGACACCGCTCTCAAGCAGGACTCGCGCGGACTCGGCTGATCGTGGCACGCATACGGTGCCGGGGTGTGCGAACCCGGCACCGTACCGGGACAGAACCGGACAGGTAACCCCTGCGATGGACCCGCCCGAACAACAGAGCGCGCAAAGGCACTAGCATGCCTCGCCATGAGCACTGCCGAAGGCCCCGCACCCGGCCTGCCCGTTCGTATGCCCCGCCCCCGCCAGCCCGGGCGGCACCGGCGGCCGGAGCCGCTGACCACGCCCGAGGGTGCACCCGCGCTGGTCCTCGCCGTGCCCGGCACCCCGTCCCCCGCGATACGCAGTCTCGCGGAGGAGATCGTCAGCATCGCCCGCATCGAGCTCTCCGGTCTCGACCCGCGCATCGGGTACGTCGACGGCGACGGCGAGGAGTACCCGACGCTCGAGTCCGTGCTGGCCCAGGCCGCGACCGAGCGCGGCGACCAGGCCCCCGCGGCCGTCGTGGTCCCGCTGCTGGCCGGTCCCGAGGCCTCGGTGATGCGCCGGCTGCGCCAGGCTGTGGCGGACAGCCGTTCCGCGGCAGAGGTGACCGACGTGCTCGGCCCCCACCCGCTGCTGGCCGAGGCGCTGCACGTGCGCCTCTCCGAGGCCGGCCTGGCCCGCGCCGACCGCGCCCGCCTGTTCACGGTGGCCACGGCCGCCGACGGCATCATCCTGGCCACCGTGGGCGGCGAGGAGGCCGTCCAGGCGGCGGGTGTGACCGGTCTGCTGCTGGCCGCGCGCCTGGCCGTGCCGGTGCTGGCCGCCGCGCTGGACATCGAGGACTCGGTCGCGGGAGCCGCCGAGCAGCTGCGCTCCTCCGGCTCGACCACGCTGGCGCTCGCGCCGTACGTGATCGGTCCCGAGGTCGCCCCCGAGGTGCTGCACGACGCCGCCAAGGAGGCCGACTGCTCCGCGGCCGACGCGCTGGGTCCCTACCCGGCCATCGGCAAGCTGGTCGTCGCCACGTACACCGCGGCCCTGGGCATCGCCCAGCCGTCGCAAGGCGCTCCGCTGAGCTGAACCGGCGGGCCTTCGACGACAACGGCGTGGTGGCCCGCCCCGGGATGCCGGGGCGGACCACCACGCCGTTGCGCTCACCGGGGCGCCGCCGTCAGGCGAAGACCACGCAGGACGCGGCGGGCACGGCCACCGAGCCCGCAGGCTCGGGGATACCGGTGGCCGGGTCCACGTCGAACCAGCTGACGTCGCCGGAGCGCTCGTTGGCCGCGTAGAGCCGCTTCCCCGAGGGGTCGAGGGTCAGATGGCGCGGCCAGTCGCCGCCGCAGTCCACGGTCGCCAGCAGCTCCAGCCGGTCACCGCTCTCGTCGACGGACAGCACGGCGATGCTGTTGTGGCCGCGGTTGGCGGCCCAGGCGAACCGGCCGTCGGGCGAGACGACCAGCTCGGAGGGGTAGTTCGGGCCGGAGGCGTCCGCGGGGAGCACGGAGACCTCGGCGAGGGGCTTGAGACGGCCCACCTCGGCGTCCCAGTGACAGACCGTCACCACGGAGTCCAGCTCGTTCATGACGTAGGCGCGGTCGCCACGGGGGTGGAAGGTGAGGTGGCGCGGTCCGGTGCCGGAGCGCAGGCCCATCTCGCGTTCGACCTCCAGCTCCCCGCTCTCCGCGTCGAGTTCGCAGACGCGCACGGAGTCCGTGCCGAGGTCCACGCTGAGCACCCAGCGCCCGGAGGGGTCGGGCAGCACCATGTGGGCGTGCGGGCCCTCCTGGCGCTCCGGATCGGGGCCGTCGCCCTCGTGCTCCAGGACGTGGCGCGGCTCGCCGAGCGCGCCGCGGTCGTCCACCGGCAGCACGCTGACGGTGCCGGAGGCGTAGTTGGCCGTGAGCAGGTGGCCCCGGTGCAGGCACAGGTGGGTGGGCGCGCCGCCGCCCACCGGCACCGTGGCTCCCAGCGGTTCGGGGCGGGCGGGGTCGCTCAGCGAGAACACGGCCGCGCCCCCGTCCTCGGCGTGCTCGCTGACGGCGTAGAGCAGGCCGCCGTCCTCGGAGAGCACGAGGAAGGAGGGGTCCTCCACCGCGGAGTCGGCGCGCAGCACCGTCAGCGCTCCCGAATCGGGGTCGACGGCGGCGGTGGTCAGTCCCTTGCCGCCCGCCGAGGTGAACGACCCGATGTAAACGTGCCCGGCCACTGCCGTACCTCTTCCGCAGGTTGTCTGTACGGCGGCTGAGAGTAACGCAGTGGCCGGAAACCGATCCCGTTGCCCCCGTCACACCAGCGTCTCGCCACGGGAGAGGGCGAGGGACTCGGGGTGGTGGACGTAGGCGGGGGTCAGGTCGCCGGTGTCGTAGTAGCGGTGGAAGACACCGGTGGCCGAGCCGGAGATGGGCGGCACGATCCACGACCAGTCGGCGGGCACCGGACGGCCCTTGCGCTCCTCCCGTTCGATGTGGGCGAGGAAGCGCCTGGACTCGGTGTGGTGGTCGGTGATGCTGACGCCGGCACTGTCGAAGGAGTGCAGCACGGCCCGGTTGAGCTCGACCAGGGCCCGGTCGCGCCAGAGCGAGCGGTCGCTCGCGGTGTCAAGACCGAGCCGGTCGGCGAAGCGCGGCAGCAGGTCGTAGCGGTCGGCGTCGGCGAAGTTGCGGGCGCCTATCTCGGTGCCCATGTACCAGCCGTTGAAGGGGGCGGCCGGGTAGCAGACGCCGCCGATCTCCAGGCACATGGAGGAGATGGCCGGGACGGCGTGCCAGCGCAGGCCCCACTCCGCCAGCCAGTCGAACTCCGGGTGCGCGATCGGCACCTCCAGCACGGCGTCGGCCGGCAGCGGGAAGTGGCGCGGCGGTTCGGCTCCGCCCTGCACGACCAGCGGCAGGACGTCGAAGGGCGTGCCGGGGCCGCCGGACCAGCCGAGCTGCCGGGCCACCTCGGTGATTCCGGTGTTGCCGGGGTCGCCGAGCACACCGCCGTCGGGCCGGGGGTAGCCGGCGTAGCGGATGAGCTGGTCGTTCCAGATCCTCGGGCCGGGACGGTCCGGCGTGTCCGGGGCGAAGACGGTGATGACCGGGCGGATCCGGCCACCGTTGGTCGCGACCTTCAGATGGGCGGCGGCCTCCAGGGCCACCCCGCGCGCGGTGGCGACGTGGCGGCGGTCGCGGACCTGCAGGGAGTTCCAGTACAGCCGCCCTATGCAGCGGTTGCTGTTGCGCCAGGCGACGCGCGCGCCGAAGACGAGTTCCTCGTGGGTGTGCCGGTAGGTGCCCGTCGCGTCGATCTCGGCGAGCACCGCGGCCAAACGCTGCTGCAGGCCACCCGCGGCGCCGGGCAGTTCGCGGTGGTACTGCCGCAGGAAGTCGGTGGCCAGCGCGCGGACGTCGACGTCCTTGTGCCGGACGGCCGGGGCCCCGTCACCGCCGGCCGCGCCGGTCACGGGGCAGGAGGCCGCCGCGTCCCCGGGAGGCGGTGCTCCGGCGTCCTCCTCCTCCGCGGCCTGCGGGTGCCCCGCGGGGCACCCGGCCAGCGGCTCCGGGCCGTCCATCCGCGCGTGCTCCGCCGCGGGCGGGACGCGGCCCGGCCCGGCACGCCGTTCGTTCTTCCCCCCGGTACGGCGCAGAAATCTCAGCACGCCTGGCACCCCCAAGACCGCCCTGCGCGAACCGTTTCCCTCACGGCCCGCGGATACGGCACGAGACGGGAATCGGTCTCACCGCTCGTCCGGAGTCAGTCATCCTGGCATGCCGGGCCGAACAGGACGCTCAATCGGGTGAATTGACGACATCACGACCCAGGTTGGCCGCGATCCGGTCACGTGACGACAGCGACCGGTCCCGATCGGCCCGGGGGCGCACACGAATCCGGCACGCACGCCCGGCGCCGCCGATGGACCTCCACGCGGCGGCGGCGCGCCCCTCGCGCGAGTGCGTCTCCGGACCGGGCAGGCGCCCCAGGTCCCGGCCGGCCGGCGGATGCTCACGCACGTCCCTCGCTTCTCCGGGGGCATCGGACACCGCACAGCGTCCTCGGCACGGCCGAAAGCCGGCGTGACGCACTCGCCAGACAGGCGTACGGAACCGCCCGCGACTTTCACGCGGCAGGGGCGCGCCCCTCGGGCGAGTGCTCAGAAGGGCCCGGAGGGCCGCGCCGGACGCGGGGCGGCACCCAGGGGGACGGCCAGGCCGGTGAGGGCCATCTCGAGGCCGCGCAGGTGCTCCAGGGCCCGGTCCGCGCGCGGGTGCGCGCCCGCGGTCTCGGTGGCCGCTCCCCTGGGCGCCTCCCCGGATACCGCGGTGCCGCTCGCGGCCGCGCCCGGGGGCACCAGGCGCCGTACGGCGATCTCGACGCGGCGGCAGGCTGCCGTGAGGCGCTCGTCGTGGCAGGCGCGAGGGTCGGCCACGACCTCCGCGAGGCCGCGGACCTGGCGGGCGCACTCGTCGAGCAGGGCGAGGACGGTCCGGGCCCGGGCCTTCCTGCGACGCAGCGGGCTGAGGGGGTGCATCAGCGGGGCGACGGTGGCCCGTACCCGCTCCAGGAGGACGTCGAGCTCTGCCACATGGCGGGCCAGGTCGTCACCGGGGCCGCCGGCGAGGTGGCGGGCGGCCTCGCCGGTGAAGTCGTGGACCGCCCGCAACGCACGGCCGATCCAGGCGTCGGTCGCCGCGTGCGTGGTCACCGGCAGCACCACGAGGACCGCGACAGCCGCGCCCAGGGCGCCGACGGCGGTCTCCCCCAGCCGCAGCGCGAGCAGCCCGGGGTGGAGGATGCCGAGGAGGCCGTAGAGCAGCCCGGCCATCACGGTCACGAAGAACATCATCCAGCTGTACGAGACCGGGGCGGTGTAGAAGATCCCGAAGACGCAGACGGCGACGAGCGCGGCGGTCGGTTCGGGCGCCCCGTGCAGCGGGAGCGCCACGGCGAGTCCGGCGACGATGCCGGTGACGGTGCCGAGGACACGGCGGAACCCGCGCACCAGGGTCTCTCCCCGCGAAGTGGTGTTCACGAAGATCCACCAGGCGGTGCCGACGGCCCAGTACCAGCGGTCCTCGGACAGCGCCTGGCCCACCGCCACCGCGATGCCGCCCGCGAGCACCGCCTGGAACGCCTGCCGGGTCGTCGGACGGCGCAGTCCCCGTGGCTGGGGCAGGACGACGGCCGGCGCCGGGACGGCCCCGCGTTCGTAGCACCACAGGCCGAAGCGGACGAGGGCTGCGCAGCCCAGCCCGAGGCCCATGGCCCCGTACAGCTCGGGCAGCAGGGCGGGGCCGGCCCGCAGGAACTGGGCGATGAAGAACATCATGAAGGCGAAGACGCCCAGCGCGTGGCCGCGCGGCCCCCAGCGGCGGACGTAGACGCCGGCGAAGACCACCGCGAGGAAGGCCGCGTCCCGTGCGCCCGCGTAAGGGTGCAGCCACGCGGCCAGCGCGAGGACGGGGAAGCCCACGGCGGGCATCAGCGCGGTCGTCACGGCCTGGCGGGCCGGGCCGGGGTCGGCGACGACGAACAGCGCGAGCAGGGCGGCGAGGCCACCGACCACGACGGCGGGCAGCGGGAGCCCGGCCGTCGCCACGGCGGTGACCGCCCCCGCGATGCCGAGGACCGCGCGCGAGGCGCTGCGCAGCCGCGCGCGCCCCGGGTCCGGTGCCATGAACATCCGCCTCACCACGTGCGCGTCCTGCCCCCTCGTTCGTGCCGCGGCGTATGTCCGCGCATGGAAAAGGCGCTGCGGGGGCCTCGTGCCTGCCGCAACGCCATCGTCGTCCCCAGGAAAGCACCCTTCGGGCCCATGGCTCAACCGAGCGCGTTTCCGCTGGGCCATTGGCCCAGCCGTTGATCACGCGGTCGGCGCGGGGCCGGACCACTGGCCCATGCCGAAACACCCATTCGGCGTATATTGAGGAGAAAGGCGGACGTATTGACGCGAAAAAGTCGATCCCGCCTTTAAAGGCGCCTGACGAACCAACTCACCGGATCCGCCCCAGGAGGGGCTCGAGTCGTATCCGACCCGTCCGGAGGAGGACGCGATGAGGGACGTGGCGAGCGAGCGGGACGTGGACCGTCCCGGAACCATCGAGCGGGTCGTGACACTCGACGTCAACGGCCGGTCGTACACCCTGCGCCTGGACACCCGGGTCACGCTGCTGGACGCCCTGCGGGACCGGCTGGGGCTGACGGGCACCAAGAAGGGCTGCGACCAGGGGGCCTGCGGGGCGTGCACGGTCCACCTCGACGGCAGGAGAGTGCTGTCCTGCCTGACCCTGGCGGCCCAGGCGGAGGGCCGGGCGGTCACCACCATCGAGGGCGTCGGAGGCACGGACGGGCCGCACCCCGTGCAGCGGGCCTTCGTGGAACACGACGGCTTCCAGTGCGGCTTCTGCACCCCCGGGCAGATCATGTCCGCGGTGGCGCTGATCGCCGAGGGCCGGACCGGCTCCGCCGAGGAGATCCGGGAGTTCATGAGCGGCAACCTGTGCCGCTGCGGCGCCTATCCCAACATCGTGGCCGCGATCCGCGAGGCGACGTCCGGGGGAGGTTACGATGCGCACCTTTGAGTACGTACGGGCCACCGACACCCAGGAGGTCGTGCGGATGCTGGCGGAGGACCCGTCGGCGTCCTGCCTCGCGGGCGGCACGACCCAGCTGGACCTGATGAAGGACGGGGTCCTCGAACCGCCGACGCTGATCGACATCACCCGGCTCCCGCTGCACGGCATCGAGCGGCGCGGTGAGTCGCTCCACGTGGGGGCGCTGGCCACGATGGAGGAGCTGGCAGCCGACGCCACGGTCGCCGAGCGGCTGCCGGTCGTGCGCGAGGCCCTGCTGCTGGGCGCGTCGGTGCAGTTGCGGAACATGGCCACCATCGGCGGCAACCTGCTGCAGCGCACCCGTTGCCGCTACTTCCGCGACCCCGCCGTCCTCGAGTGCAACAAGCGCGCCCCGGGCACGGGTTGCGCGGCCGTGCAGGGCGCGGCCAGGATGCACGCCGTACTGGGCGTGAACGAGAACTGCATCGCGCTGCACGCCTCCGACCTCGCCGTCGCGCTGGTGGCACTGGACGCGGTCGTGCACATCCAGGGGCTGTCGGGCCGGCGGAGCGTCCCGCTGACGGAGTTCTACGTGAGCGCCGACGAGAGCCCCCAGCGGGAGAACGTCCTGGAGCACGCCGAGCTGATCACCGAGGTCGAGATCCCGCTCCCGCCGCCGTCCGCCCGGTCGGGCTACCTCAAGGTCCGCGACCGGGTGTCGTACGAGTTCGCACTGACCTCGGCCGCCGTGGTGCTGGTCGTGGAGGACGGCACCATCCGTCAGGCCCGGGTCGGGCTGGGCGGAGTGGGCTCGAAACCCTGGCGGGCGTACGAGGCCGAGCACGTGCTGACCGGAGCTCCCGCGACGTCGGCCACGTTCATGGACGCGTCCGAGGCGACGATGCGCGACGCCTGGACGGTGCCCGGCACGGCGTTCAAGGTACCGCTGGCCCGCCGGACCCTCGTCCGCGAACTGCAGACAGTGTCAGGAGTGACGGCATGAGCACGGTCGAGAGCAGGCCGCTGGTCGGGGCGGGCGTCAACCGGGTCGACGGACCGCGCAAGGTCACCGGCACCGCGCCCTACCCGATGGACTTCAGCGTCCCCGGTCAGGCCTACGGCGCCCTGGTGCAGAGCACCGTCTCCGCGGGCCGGATCGTCCGCATGGACACCGAGGAGGCGGAGCGCTCCCCGGGCGTGATCTCGGTGCTCACCCACGAGAACGCCCCGCGCGTCGGGGCCGGCCCCACCACGGTGCTCGGTGAGGCCCCGCCCGCCCCCTTGCGCAACGACCGGGTCATGCACCACGGGCAGCACATCGCCTTCGTGGTGGCCGAGACGCCGGAACAGGCCACCGCCGCGGCACGGCTGGTGCACGCCGAGTACGAGGCCGCCGAGCCGCTGCTGGACCTGCAGGACCCCAGGGCGCAGCACCTGGTCGACCCGTGGAAGATGGACCACACACGCGGTGACGCCGCCGCCGCAATGGAGGCCGCCGACATCATCGTGCGCGGTACGTACTTCACGGCGGACAACACCAACAACCCGCTCGGGCTGTTCGCCACGCTCGCCGCGTGGGAGGAGGACACGCTCACCGTCCACGACACCAGCCAGTGGCCGTCGATGGTGCGCACCACCCTCGCCATGGTCTTTGGCATCCCCGAGAGCTCGGTGCGGGTGCTGGTGCCCTACGTGGGCGGCGGCTTCGGCGCCGGGCTGCGGGCGTGGCCGCACGTCATCCTCACCGCCATGGCCGCCCGGACGACCAAGCGCCCGGTGAAACTCGTGCTGACCCGGCCGCAGATGTTCACCTCCGTCGGGCACCGGCCCAGCGGGGTGCAGTGGCTCAGCGTGGGCGCCTCGCGCGACGGCGAACTGGTCGCCCTCGACCACCGCAGCCTCAGCTCGCTGAGCATGGAGGACAACGACTTCGAGCCGTTCTCCCACGGGACCTCCTTCGCCTACCGGTGCCCGAACGTCATCACCCGGGACCAGCAGGCCAAGCTCAACATCGCCGTGCCGACGTCGATGCGCGCCCCCGCGGAGGCGCAGGGCTGCTTCGCGCTGGAGTCGGCCCTCGACGAGCTGGCCTACACGCTGCGCATGGACCCCTTGGAGCTGCGGATCCGCAACCACACCGAGGTCGACCCGCGCAACGGGCTGCCCTGGACCGGCAAGGCGATCCTCGAGTGCTACGAGGTCGGCGCGCGGCGCTTCGGCTGGGCCGACCGCGATCCGGAGCCGCGGTCGATGCGCGACGGCAACTGGCTCGTGGGCTACGGCATGGCGAGCGCGATGTTCCCGTACTTCGCGACGCCGTGCATGGCCGAGGCCACCGTCAACCGCGACGGCAGCGCGTTCGTGCGCAGCGCGGCGACGGACATCGGCACCGGCACGTACACCGTGATGGCGCAGCTGTCCGCCGAGGAACTGGGCCTGCCCCTGGACAAGGTCCGCTTCGACCTCGGCGACTCCGACATGCCCGACTCGATGATGGCGGGCGGCTCCGGGCTCACCGGTGCGCTCGGCAACGCCGTGCACGACGCCTGCCGCAGGCTCGTGGGGCTCTTCGCGGACCTCGCCCGGGGGGACGCCGACTCGCCGCTGCTGGGCGCCTCCCCCGAGGACGTCGAGGTCTCCGGCGGCCGGGTCCACCTCGTCGGCCGCCCGGACAGCGGGGAGTCGTACGCCGACATCCTCGCCCGGCACGGACTGCCCCAGCTCACGGCGACCGGGAGCAGCACGCCCCTGGACCCGGCCGGGATCGGCATGTCCCCGGCCGGTGCCTACGGCGCGAAGTTCGTGGAGGTGCGGGTCGACGCCGACCTCGGGATCGTCCGGGTCGCCCGGGTGGTGTCCGTGATCGACGGCGGCCGCATCCTCAACGAGAAGACGGCGAGGAGCCAGATCATCGGCGGCACGGTCGGCGGGATCGGCATGGCCCTGTTCGAGGACACCGTCACCGACCCGCGCACCGGCCGCATCGCCAACGGGACGTTCGCCGACTATCTCGTCGCCGTGAACGCCGACATCCCGGAGCTGGACGTCGTCTTCGTCGGTGAGCCCGACCGCGGATCGCCGACCGGGACCAAGGGAGTCGGCGAGGTCGGGCTGGTCGGCATCGCACCGGCGATTGCCAACGCCGTGTACCACGCCACCGGGAAGCGCTTCCGCGACCTGCCGATCACCATCGACGCCCTGCTCTGAGCGGCGCGAGGCAGCGCCCGTGCCCACCGACGAGCTGGACGCCCGGATCCTGGCGCTGCTGCTGGAGCAACCGCGCACCAGCGTCCGCGAGTACGCCCGCATCCTGGGTGTGGCGCGCGGGACCGTGCAGGCGCGGCTGGACCGGCTGGACCGGGACGGGGTGATCACCGGGTACGGCCCGCGGCTGTCGCCGGAGGCCCTGGGGTACCGGGTGCTGGCCTTCGTCCACCTGGAGGTGACCCAGGGCCATCTGGACGCCACGGGCGAGGCCCTGGCCGCGGTTCCCGAGATCATCGAGGCGTTCTCGATCACCGGCGGAGGGGACCTGCTCACCCGGGTGGTCGCCCGGGACGCCGCGCACCTGGAGGACGTGATCCAGCGTCTGGTCCAGGTGCCGGGCGTGGTCCGCACCCGCACCGAGGTGGCGCTGCGCGAGCGGGTGCCGCAGCGGATGCTGCCGCTGGTCAGGGAGGTCGGCCGGGACGCGGCGGCCGGGCGCACACCGTGATCGCCGGCTTGGCATGCTGGGGGCATGACGCTCCCCGCGGTGATATTCGACCTCGACGGCACCCTCGTGGACAGCGAGCCCAACTACTTCGAGGCGGGTCGCCGGCTGCTGGCCGCGCACGGCGTGGACGACTTCACCTGGGAGCAGCACCGGCGCTTCATCGGGATCGGCACCAAGGAGACGCTGGAGACCCTGCGGGAGGAATACGGCCTGTCGGCGTCCGTCCAGGAGCTGCTGGACGGCAAGAACCGGCTCTACCTGGAGCTGGCCCGCGGGGCCACCGACGTCTTCCCGCGGATGGAGGCGTTCGTCGGGCTGCTGGCGAAGGCCGGGCATCCCATGGCGGTGGCCTCCGGCTCCTCGCGGGAGGCGATCCGGGCGGTGCTGGCCGGCACCGGGCTGGACGCCCTGCTGACGACCGTGGTGTCGGCGGAGGAGGTCGAGCGCGGCAAGCCCGCCCCGGACGTCTTCCTGGAGGCTGCCGCCCGGCTCGGCATCGACCCCGCGGACTGCGTGGTCGTCGAGGACGCGCCGCCCGGCGCGGAGGCCGCGCACCGGGCGGGCATGCGGTGCGTCGCCGTCCCCTACCTGGCCGCGCAGGCCGATGACCCCGCCTTCGCGACGGCCGGTCTCCTGGTGCGCGGCGGGCAGAGCGCCTTCGACGCCCGGGCGGTCATGGACTGGCTGACGGCCTGACGGGCGCGGTGGCGTGTTGCTGCGCGTGCTCGAACCGACGGTGGTGTGCTCCCCCTTGATGACCCGAGCGACGGTGCGCGTGACGTGGACATCAGCGCCTGGTCGAGATGGCAGTCAGCCTGGTGAAACGCGGCTGCCGGGGCACGCCTGCGCCGGGCGGTCCGGTAACGACGTACAGCGCCGCCGTCAGTCCCAACTGGACCGCGGCGTCCACTCGGCACGGTAGTCCGGGTGGTCTGCGTACGTGGTGGCGAGGTGGCAGAGAACGGGTTCCAGGGCAGCCAGCGTCAGGCTCCCGGTCCCCCGGGTGACGGCGCTCTTGCCAGTGGTTGCGGCATGCGAAGCCTGCTCTGCCTCGGCAAGCACGCCACGGACGGCAGCCACGCCGGCCAGCACGCGTGCCGGGCCCTGGCGGGCCGTGTACCGGACCACAGCCTGGCCGTCTGCCGTCTTCGCCCGGACGTCGGTCAGGCTCCCTTGGTTCGCCTCGTCATGGATGAGCGAACGGCCGTCGGCACTGTGGACCCGACGCTCCTCACCGACTCCCAGCACTGCCTTCGCTGCTTGCTCGTCCTCATCAAGCCGGGCGTGCAGGAAAACGAGCAGGTCGTAGTTGAGCGCCCCCACGGTCAACACCTCCGAGATGTCTCAGCACGATGGTCAGCCTATTGCCGCGGGGGTTGTTGCATCGGCATTACGTGCTGCCGACGTTGAGGACTCGCCGACCAGGTTGCCGCTGAGACTGATGCGAACGCATGGTCGAGGGCGAACGTGTCGGGACGATTGCCTGCCTCGTGTCCGTGATCCACTAGACGATGCCTTGTCCGCGGAGTCAGACCTCTTGCCTCGTTGTGCAGCACAGAGCCAGGGGTAGCGGCGTCCGTGGCACGGGTTGGCAGCCACGGACGCCAGCGCCCCCTCGGTCAGCTGGATGCTGACAGGTCGATCCAGATCTTGCGGAGCCTGTTGCCGGAGGTCTTCACGTAGATGGGACGGCTGCTGGTCGCACTGTTCCTGCTCGCTGCTTCGATGAATTCCTTGAGCTCGGCGAGGGTCAGATCCCGGTTGTTCCCGTCGAGTGAGTGCTGGTGCTCTGGCATGAACACAGCATCCGCTGAAGACGAGGACCCTGTCACCGGGCGCACGCAGGCGCTCGGAAGCTCGAACGGCAGTCACAGTCACGAACCGTCGCTGGTCACCCCGTGAGGGGCCGCACACTCGCCGGGCTCGGCTCGGTGGTGCTCATTCACACATCTTGCTGTCAGGTATTGAGGCGCCACCAGGTGGTGCCCACGCAGCAAGGACCTGCGATCAGTGGACGCGAGCGCGGTCGCGGGTACCGGAGTGGCCATCCATGGCGCTGCTGGTGCAGGGCAATGCGTAGTCGGTCCCCCCGTGTCAGCCGAGGAAGCTCAGCCGGACCTGGCGGCGGGGGTTGTCGCGGTTGGTGTCGACCAGGACGACGGACTGCCAGGTGCCGAGTGCCGGCCGGCCGCCGATCACGGGGAGCGTGGCGTGCGGCGGGACGACGGCGGGCAGCACATGGTCACGGCCATGGCCGGGGCTGCCGTGCCGGTGGCGCCAGCGGTCGTCGGCGGGGAGCAGGTCGTGGAGGGCGGCCAGAAGGTCGTCGTCGCTGCCCGCGCCGGTCTCGATGACGGCGATCCCGGCGGTGGCGTGCGGGACGAACACGTTGAGCAGCCCGTCGCGTCCGTGGGCGACGTCGTCGAGGAAGTCGGCGCAGGCGTCGGTCAGGTCGTGGACCGTCTCGCGGCTGCCGGTGGTGACGTCGATGGTGCGGGTGGAGAATGCGTCGGCCATGTGACCATGGTGGCCCACGCCGCGGACCCGCGCGTCGCGGGGTGGCGACGGGCGTTCCGAGGGCCGAGACACCGTTGACGCCATCCGGACGGCCTGGCTACGGTCGTCCGCATGTCGCGTCCCGTTCTGCTCACCACGCGCGGTCACATCGACCTGCTGCGGGTGGCCTCCGCCGCCTGTCGCCGCGGCTGCTGACGCTTCCCCACCTTTTCGCACGCCTTTCGTTCCGCGTGCCCTCAGCGCCTTTGCGCGCCCTTCCCGCACCGCTCCCGTACGCGCTCCAGTGACGAGTCGCAGCGCCCACACCTGTGCCCGTGCCTGTGCCTGACGAGTTGCGCGTACGGACGGGCGTGCGTGCCCGCTCGCCGCCTCCCCCATGTGGAGCCTTCTCATGAGCATCAGCAAAGCGCCACCGGACATATCCCCTGTATCGGCTGACGTCCCACCGGACGCCCCTTCTGTCCTCCCGTCCGCGGTCGCGCCCGGACTGACACCCGTGGTGCCGGTCTCCGCCCGCCGCCGCACGCTCCCCCGCTGGCTGCGGCGCACCACGGGCCCGCTGCTGCTGCTCGCGGCGTGGCAACTGCTCAGTGCGACCGGTGTGCTGCGGCCCGAGGTGCTGGCCTCGCCGGGCACCATCGCCGGCACGGCGGCCGACCTCGTGACGAGCGGTCAGCTCGGCTCCGCCATGGCGGTGTCGCTGCAGCGCGTGGTGTTCGGGCTGCTCCTCGGCGGCGCGGCCGGCATCGCGCTGGCCCTGCTGTCCGGGCTGTCCCGTCTGGGCGAGGACCTGGTCGACGCGAGCGTGCAGATGCTGCGCGCGGTGCCGTTCGTCGGCCTGATCCCGCTGTTCATCATCTGGCTGGGCATCGGCGAGGCCCCGAAGGTCACCCTCATCGCGCTCGGCGTCGCCTTCCACCTCTACCTCAACGTCTACGCGGGGATCCGCGGCGTCGACGAGCAGCTGATCGAGGCCGGCACCTCGCTCGGGCTGACCCGCTGGGGGCTGGTCCGGCACGTCGTGCTGCCGGGGGCACTGCCCGGCGCGATGACGGGACTGCGCTACTCGCTCGCGACCGCATGGCTGGCGCTGGTCTTCGGGGAGCAGATCAACGCCTCCGACGGCATCGGTTTCCTGATGACGCAGGCACGGGACTTCCTGCGGACCGACGTGATCGTGGTCTGCCTCGTCGTCTACGCCTTCCTCGGCCTCACCGCCGACATCGTCGTCCGCGCTCTCGAAAGGCTACTGCTGCAATGGCGACCGACCTTCACCGGCCAGTGAGCCACGGCGCCCCGGCAGCGGCGGGCGGTCCCGCGGCGGTGCGCGTGGCGGGGCTGACCCGTTCCTTCGGCGGCCGGCCCGTCATCGACGGCCTCGACCTCACGTTGCGGCCGGGCGAGTTCACCGCGCTGCTCGGCCGCAGCGGCTGCGGCAAGAGCACACTGCTGCGGGTCCTCGCCGGGCTCGACCGGGAGATCGAGGGCACCGTACTGGTGCCGGAAAGGCGTGCGGTCGCCTTCCAGGCGCCCCGCCTGATGCCGTGGAAACGGGTGTGGCGCAACGTCCTGCTGGGGCTGCCGGGACGGCCCGAGCGGGCGCTGGCAGAGGCCGCGTTGGACGAGGTCGGGCTGAGGCAGCGGTCCGGTGCCTGGCCGAAGACGCTGTCGGGCGGTGAGGCCCAGCGTGCCTCGCTCGCCCGGGCACTGGTCCGCGAACCCGATCTGCTGCTGCTCGACGAGCCGTTCGGCGCGCTGGACGCACTGACCCGCATCAAGGCGCAGCGCCTCGTGGCCGAGCTGTGGCAGCGCCGCGGCTGCGCGGTGCTGCTCGTCACGCACGACGTGGACGAGGCCCTGCTCCTCGCCGACCGGGCCCTGGTCATGCGGGACGGGGTCATCGCCCACGACACCCCGGTCGCGCTGCCCCGCCCCCGCGACATCGGCGACGCCGGCTTCACCGCCCTGCGCTCCCGCCTGCTGGCCGAACTCGGGGTCGCCGCCCCGGTGTCCGGCGAAGCGGCCTGACCCGCCCCCGAGTGAAGGAGACCGCCCCACCATGAACGCCACCCGGCGCATCGCGCCCGCCCTGCTGCTCCCGCTCACCCTCCTGCTCGCCTCCTGCGGCGTCTCCACGGCCGACACCTCCGTGGGCGGCACCGGTGACGGCACCGACGGCAAGGGTGCGGTGACCTTGAACGTCGGCGACCAGAAGGGCGGTTCCGAGGCCGTCCTGAGGGCCGCGGGCGAACTCGACGACCTCACCTACCGGATCAAGTGGTCCACCTTCACCTCCGGGCCACCCCTGCTGGAGGCGGTGAACGCCAAGGCCGTGGACATCGGCGGGGTGGGCAACACCCCGCCGGTCTTCGCCGCCGGTTCCGGGTCGCGGATCACGGTCGTGGCGGCCTCGCACGGCTCCTCCGAGGGCGAGGCCCTCGTCGTGCCCAAGGGCTCGGCGCTCAAGCGGCCCGCGGACCTGAAGGGCAGGCGCATCGCGGTCGCCCAGGGAAGTTCCGCGCACTACCAGCTGATCACCTCGCTGCGGGCCGCCGGGCTGTCGCTCGACGACGTCGACGTCAGTTATCTGCAGCCCGCCGACGCCCTCGCCGCCTTCAGCGGCGGCAAGGTCGACGCCTGGGCGATCTGGGACCCGTACACCTCCCAGGTGCTGCGAGACCACGGCGCGCGCGTACTGACCACCGGCACCGGGCGCGTCAACGGGCTCGCTTTCCAGGTCGCGGCACCAGGTGCGCTCGCCGACAAGGCGAAGTCGGCCGCCATCGGCGACTACCTGGAGCGCCTGCGGCGTGCCCAGGAGTGGGTGGCCAGGCATCCCGAGGAGTGGGCGAAGGTGTGGGCCAAGGAGACCGGGCTGCCGTACGAGGTGGCCCTGGACTCGGTGCGGCGCACCAACGGCACCCGCGTCTCCGTGGCCGTCGACGACGCCGCCGTCGCCTCCGAGCAGGAGATCGCCGACACCTTCGAGGAGCTCGGGCTGATCCCGCGGCACGTGGACTTCGCCGCCTTCGTCGACCG
Organism: Streptomyces sp. NPDC058864; assembly: GCF_042742985.1. Lineage (NCBI taxonomy): Bacteria > Bacillati > Actinomycetota > Actinomycetes > Kitasatosporales > Streptomycetaceae > Streptomyces > Streptomyces sp. NPDC058864. The sequence continues at coordinate 23,612 of NZ_JBHYMQ010000032.1, forward strand.
GCGCTTCAACGCCGGCCTGCCCGCCTCGACCACCGCAGCACGCACCCACTGAGAGGGGCCGCACATGTCCGTGCACCTGCACTGGTTCCTGCCCACCGGCGGCGACGGCCGCACCCTGGTGGACCGCCACGCCTACACCGACGGCGGCGTGAAGCGCTCGCGCGTCACCCCGGTCTCCGGGGTGCGCGCGCCAGACATCGAGTACCTGGCGCAGATCGCCCGGGCCGCCGACGCGCTTGGCTTCGAGGCCGTCCTGACGCCCACCGGCACCTGGTGCGAGGACGCGTGGCTGACCACGGTCGCGCTGTCGCAGCACACCGAACGGCTGAAGTTCCTGGTCGCGTTCCGGCCGGGCGTCGTCTCTCCGGTCCTGGCCGCGCAGATGGCGGCGACCTACCAGCGGATCACCCGCGGCCGCCTGCTGCTCAACGTCGTCACCGGCGGGGACTCCGTCGAACAGCGTCGCTTCGGCGACCACCTGGACCACGACGCTCGCTACGCGCGCACCGACGAGTTCCTGTCGGTGGTGCGCGGGGTGTGGGGCGGCCTGCCCTTCGACTTCGACGGGGAGCACTACCGGGTCGAGGGCGGACTGACCGCGCTGCCGCCGGACCCGTTGCCGCAGGTCTTCTTCGGCGGCTCCTCACCGGCGGCCGGGCCTGTCGCCGCCCGGCACGCGGACGTCTACCTGACCTGGGGCGAACCGCCCGGGCAGGTGCGGGCGAAGACCGCGTGGATCCGCGCCCTGGCCGAGGCGGAGGGGCGGACGGTCCGTTTCGGCATCCGTCTGCACGTGATCTCCCGTGACTCCGCGAAGGACGCGTGGGCCACCGCGGACCGGCTGCTGGACGACCTCGACGAGGACACGGTCGCCGCCGCACAGGAGGCGCTGGGGCGCAGCGAGTCGGTGGGCCAGCAGCGCATGCTGGCGCTGCACGGCGGCTCGCGCGACGGGCTCGAGATCTCGCCGAACCTGTGGGCCGGGGTGGGCCTGGTGCGCGGCGGGGCGGGAACGGCGCTGGTCGGCAGCCATGCGGAAGTCGCCGACCGGATCGAGGAGTACCACGCCCTGGGGATCGACCACTTCGTGCTGTCGGGCTATCCGCACCTGGAGGAGGCGTACTGGTTCGGCGAGGGCGTCATGCCCGAACTGGCCGCGCGGGGGCTGCTGGAGAGGGTTCCGGCCGCACCCCTTGCGGGCGTTCCCGCGGCGAACGGCCGTCCGGCGTCCGCGCCGGGCGGGGCGCCGCTGCTGCTCTCCGGGGGCCGCTGACCGGCGCCGCACGACGGGGGCGGCTGTCCTGATCCGGGCGGCCGCCCCCGATTGGTCTGGACCACTCGCCGCCCCGCGGGATAGGGTCGGCTGCGCCCGCCCGAGCGTCAGAGGGGGACCCCCGTGTACGCACCGCACCGCGTCGCCGCGCTGGTCGACGCCTGCCTGCTGCCCGTCGGCCAGACCCGCAGACCGCCGGAATGGCTGCGGCGCGGACTGGAGCGGGCCGGGGCGGTCACCATCGGTGTCCCCGCCGCGCTCAGCGGGCCCGCGGTCACCGAACTGCTGCGGGACGAGTTCGGCGACGGCGCGGTCGTGATCAGCGAACCGCTCGACACGGAGGAGGTCGTGGAGGGCTGGGGCGTACCGGGCGCGGCCGTCCTCGCCTGGCTCTCGGGCGTCGACCTGCTCCAGCTCGGCCCCGGCTGCGGCACGGGCGTCCGGGAGGCCATCCGTACCGCGGCCACCCGGGCGGTCGCGGACGGGGACCTGCCGCTGTCCCGCTTGGAGGAGGCCGCCGCGCGCGTGGCCCGGCTGCGTCGCGAGGTGTCCCCGGGAAGCTTCCGCGATCGCCCGTAGTTGGTGGAAACGTGAACCATGTGGATGTGGACGTCGCCGTCATCGGGGCCGGGCAGGCCGGGCTCTCCGGTGCGTACTTCCTGCGCAGGGCCGGGATGCGGCCCGACGAGGACTTCGTCGTCCTCGACCACTCCCCCGGCCCCGGCGGCGCCTGGCAGTTCCGCTGGCCGACGCTGACGTACGGCAGGGCGCACGGCGTGCACTCGCTGCCGGGCATGGAGCTGGAGGGCGCCGACCCCGGCCGGCCGTCCGCCGAGGTCGTCGCCGAGTACTTCGACCGCTACGAGCGGACCTTCGACCTGCGGGTGCACCGCCCGGTCGACGTCTCCACCGTCCACGAGGGCCCGGACGGAAGGCTGCTGGTCGAGTCCGACGCCGGCCGCTGGGCGGCCCGTGCGCTGATCAACGCCACGGGGACCTGGGACCGGCCCTTCGTGCCCCGCTACCCGGGCCAGGAGGTCTTCCGCGGCCGCCAGCTGCACACGGCGGGGTACCGCGGGCGCGAGGAGTTCGCCGGGAAGCACGTGATCGTCGTCGGCGGCGGCACCTCCGCCGTCCAGCTGCTGATGGAACTCCACGAGGCGGGCGGCGCGGCCGCTACGACCTGGGTCACCCGGCGGCCTCCCGTTTACCACACCGGCCCCTTCGGGGAGGAGCAGGGACGGGCCGCGGTCGCGCTGGTGGAGGAGCGCGTCAAGCAGGGTCTGCCGCCCCAGAGCGTCGTCAGTGTGACGGGACTCCCCATGACCGAGGCGATGGAACGCGCCCGCGAACGCGGGGTCCTCGAACGCCTCCCCATGTTCGACCTGATCACCGAGGACGGCGTGACCTGGGCGGACGGCCGCCATGTCACCGCCGACGCCATCCTGTGGGCCACCGGCTTCCGCGCGGCCCTCGACCACCTCGCCCCGCTGCACCTGCGCGGACCCGGCGGCGGCATCCGCCTGGAGGGGCTCACCCAGGTCGCCGGCGACCCCCGCATCCACCTGATCGGCTACGGCCCGTCCGCGAGCACGATCGGCGCCAACCGGGCCGGCCGCAGCGCGGTCCGCGAGATCCGCGCCTACCTGCGGGGACGCCGGACCGGGGCCTTGGACACGCCTGGGGCGCCGGAACCGGTGGCCGCGGCCGGCTGACGGCGGGCCGCCGGGACACCCGCACACCCTCACCGGTTCCGAACGGGCCATGTACCCGCCCCGGAGGGCTCAGCGGGCGGTTCGGCCGCTCTTGCCGAGGGTGGAGGCCCGGACGACGAGTTCCGGCTGGAAGACGATGCGCCGGTGTTCGTGCTCCTCCGCCGCGTCCCCGGTCTCCTCGATGAGCAGGTCGGCCGCCGCCCGGCCCATCCGGTACGCGGGCTGCCGCACGGAGGTGAGCGGCACCGCGGCCGCCGCCGCGAACTCGATGTCGTCGTAGCCGACCAGCGCGATCTCCTCGGGCACCGCGATGCCCGCCGCGTACAGCGCCTGCAGCACGCCGAGTGCCAGCAGGTCGTTGGCGCAGAAGACGGCGGTCGGCCGGTTGGCCATGCCCAGCAGGCGGGCGCCGGCGTCACGGCCGGAGGGGACGTCGAGCCGCTCGGCCTCGATGTGCGCCAGGGATTCGGCGGGGAGCCCGGCGGCGGCGAGCGCGTCCAGGGCGCCGGTGCGCCGGTCCTGGCACTGGGCGAGGTGCATCGGACCGCTGACGTAGACGATGCGTTCGTGGCCGCGCTCGATGAGGTGGTCGACCGCGAGGCGGCCGCCCTCGATGTCGTCCACCGACACCGAGCAGGCCTCGGCGCTCGGCACGACGCGGTCCACGAAGACGAAGGGGATCCCGTGCCGCCGGAAGGAGGCGATGTTCCGGCCACTGGTGTCCGCCGGCGTCACCAGGACGCCGCGCACCCGCTGCTCGGCAAAGAGCCCGAGGTAGTCGGCCTCCTCCGAGGGGCTCTCGCCGCTGTTGCAGAGCATCACGCCGAGCCCGGTCTCCCGGGCGGCCCGCTCGGCCCCCGAGGCGACGTCCACGAAGAAGGGGTTGGCCATGTCGAGCACGAGCAGCGCGATGATCCTGCTGCGGCCCGCCCTCAGTTGCCGGGCGGACTCACTGCGCACGTAGCCGAGTTGCTCGATGACCGACAGCACGCGGGCACGCGTGTCCTCGGAGACCATGTCGGGCCGGTTGATCACGTTCGACACCGTGCCGACCGAAACTCCCGCCTGCTTGGCGACGTCCTTGATCCCCACCATGCGTGTCACGAGCTCCGCCCTACCTCCTGCCGCCGGCCCGCCGCAGGCCGCGGGTTCATGCTACGCATAGGTGACGGCGTCGGCGCCCACTGTGTCCGGGTGGCCGAACGGCAGTGGTGGAGCGGACCGGCGGCCTCCGGGACGGAACGGCGGCCTCCGGACGGGGCGGAATCGCCGGCACGGGACACGGCGGCGCCGTCATGCCAGGTGGAAAACCTCCGCGAGCGGCCGCATGGCCTCGTCGGGCCGGGTCCCGTCCAGCGCCTCGAAGAATTCCGCCATTTCCGCCTGCCAGCGGGCGTTGACGTCGGTCGCCGCCATCGCCTCCTGCGCGGCCGCGAAGTCCTCGGTCTCCAGGTAGCCGACGAGCAGGCCGTCCTCGCGGAGGAAGAGCGAGTAGTTGTGCCAGCCGGTGGCCGAGAGGGCGTCCAGCATCTCGGGCCAGACGGCGGCGTGGCGCTCGCGGTACTCGGCGAGCCGGTCCTTCCGGACCTTCAACAGGAAACAGACGCGCTGCACGGTCGGCCCTGGCCTCTCGGGTCTGATATGAAAGGTTTCAATCGATGGCAGGGACGTTAGGACACCGCGACATGGCTCGTCAATGGCACCCTTTGCGGCGCGCAGACATCCGATCTCTGCCCCATGATGCGGGGCGAATACGGCAGTATGAGCCCACGGGTGGCCGTGCCGACCGTGAGGAGGCCGCATGCGCGTAGCACTGTTCGTCACTTGCGTGAACGACACGCTGTACCCGGATACGGGGAAGGCCGTCGTGACCCTGCTGGAGCGGCTGGGGGTGACCGTGGACTTCCCCGCCGCGCAGACCTGCTGCGGCCAGCCGCAGTTCAACACCGGCTACCGGCACGAGACGGAGCCCCTGGTCAGGCGTTATGCCAAGGCCTTCGAGGGCTACGACTACATCGTCACCCCGTCCGGCTCCTGTGCCGCGATGGTCCGTGACAACTATCCCCGCATCGGCGAGCGGGCCCGCGCGGAGGGGCGCGGGGAGGACCTCGCCGCCGTCGCCGAATCCGTGGTGCCCCGCACCTACGAACTGACCGAATTCCTCACCGAGGTGCTCAAGGTGACGGATGTCGGCGCCTACTTCCCCTATCCCGTCACCTATCATCCGACCTGTCATGGACTGAGGATGCTGGGACTGGGCCGCCGCCCGGTGGAGCTGCTCAGCCACGTGAAGGGGCTGGAGCTGATCGAGCTGCCCGGCGCCGAGGAGTGCTGCGGCTTCGGCGGCACCTTCGCCGTCAAGAACGCGGCCGTCTCCGCCGCCATGGGCGCGGACAAGGCCCGCAACATCACCTCCACCGGCGCCCGCGCCGTGTGCACGGTGGACAACTCCTGCCTGATGCACATCGGCGGCACCCTCGCCCGGCTCGGTTCCGAGGTCCGGCCGGTCCACCTCGCCGAGATCCTCGCGTCGACCGAGGAGCAGCCCTACGGAGGCATCCGATGAGCGGCACCTACCTGGGCATGCCGGCCTTCCCCGTCGCCGCCGGCGAGGCCGTGCGCGACACGACACTGCGCGGCAACCTGCGGCACGCCACCCACACCATCCGGGACAAGCGGGCCCGCGCCGTCGCGGAACTCGACGACTGGCAGCAACTGCGCGCGGCGGGCAAGCAGATCAAGGACGACGTGCTGTGCCATCTCGACCACTACCTCGTGCGGTTGGAGGAGGCGGTCACCACCGCGGGCGGCACCGTCCACTGGGCCGCCGACGCGGACGAGGCCAACCGCATCGTGACGGATCTCGTACGCGCCACCGGTGAGACCGAGGTCGTCAAGGTCAAATCCATGGCGACCCAGGAGATCGGCCTCAACGAGGCGCTCGCCGGGGCCGGGATCGCCGCCTACGAGACAGACCTGGCCGAGCTCATCGTGCAGCTCGGCGACGACCTGCCGAGCCACATCCTGGTGCCCGCGATCCACCGCAACCGCTCCGAGATCCGCGACATCTTCAACGACGCCATGGGCCGCTGGGGCCGTCCCGCACCCGAGGGGCTGTCGGACTCCCCTGCCGAACTGGCCGAGGCCGCGCGACTCCATCTGCGGGAGAAGTTCCTGCGCGCAAAGGTCGGCATCTCGGGCGCCAACTTCATGATCGCCGAAACCGGCACCCTGGTCGTGGTGGAGTCCGAGGGCAACGGCCGCATGTGCCTGACCCTGCCCGAGACCCTGATCTCGGTGGTCGGCATCGAGAAGGTGCTGCCGAGCTGGCAGGACCTCGAGGTGTTCCTGCAGCTGCTGCCGCGCTCCTCCACGGCCGAGCGGATGAACCCGTACACGAGCACCTGGACCGGGACCACCGACGAGGACGGGCCGCGCACCTTCCACCTCGTCCTGGTCGACAACGGCCGCACCGACACCCTCGCCGACGAGGTGGGGCGGCAGGCCCTGCGCTGCATCCGCTGCTCGGCCTGCCTCAACGTCTGCCCCGTGTACGAGCGGGCGGGCGGGCACGCGTACGGCTCCGCCTACCCGGGGCCGATTGGCGCCATCCTCACCCCGCAGCTCCGGGGCACGGACACCGCGCTCGACGCCTCGCTGCCGTACGCCTCCTCCCTCTGCGGCGCCTGCTACGAGGTGTGCCCGGTCGCCATCGACATCCCGGAGGTCCTGGTCCACCTGCGCGAACGCGTCGTGCAGGGCGGCGAGGTGACCCGGGCGGGCAACAAGGTGACGCTGCGGCCCGCCAAGGGCCACGCGGCGGAGCGGGCGGCCATGCGCGCGGCGCGCTGGACGCTGGACCACCCGGCGGCGCTGCGCGCCGGCCAGCGGCTGGCGTCGCGGACCCGCAGGTTCCACCCGCGGCGGCTGCCGGGGCCCGGGAAGGCATGGACCGACACCCGGGAGGTCCCGTCGTTGCCGGCGGAGTCCTTCCGCGACTGGTGGCAGCGCACCCGCGGGCCGGGCACCGCGGACACCGGCACCGGCACCGGCACCGAGAGCAGGGAGGGCACCAAATGAGCACGCGTGACCAGGTCCTGGGGCGGATCCGCCGTGCCCTCGCCGACGCGCCGCGCGAGGCGGCACCGGCGCGCGGCGCGGTGGACCGGGGATATCTGCGCGTCCATGGGCGACGGGACGCGGCGCAGACAGCCGATCTGCTGGCCGAGAACCTCGCCGACTACCGTGCGATCGTCCACCGCGCCACCGGCGACGAGCTCCCCGGCCGCCTCGCGGGCCTGCTGGCCGCGCGCGGCGCCCGACGGGTCGTCGTACCGCCGGGCCTGCCGGAGCAGTGGCTCTCCGCGGTGCAGGACGTGGAACGGGTGCCCGACTCAGCCGGGCTGACGGCCCGCGAACTGGACGCCGTGGACAGCGTCGTCACCGGTTGCGCGGTGGCGATCGCGGAGACCGGGACCATCGTGCTGGACGCCGGGCCGGACCAGGGCCGGCGCAGGATCACGCTCGTCCCGGACCACCACGTCGTCGTCGTGCGCGTCCCGGTGCAGGTCGTGGACTCGGTGCCGCAGGCGCTGGAACGGCTGGATCCCGTCCGGCCGTTGACATGGATCTCCGGGCCCTCGGCCACCAGCGACATCGAGCTGGACCGGGTCGAGGGCGTGCACGGGCCGCGCACTCTGGAGGTCGTGCTCGTGACGGACTGACCGCGCGTCGCTCATTTGGCGTCCGCGTAGCACTCGACCACATGAGTCTGCAGCGGGAAGGGCACCGGCGTCGGGCCGAAGAGCAGGCGCCGGGCCTCCTCCGCGGACTCGGCGACGGCGCGCTCCACATCGGGCGCCAGCTCCTGGGGTGTGTGCACGATGACCTCGTCGTGCAGGAAGAACACCAGGCGCGGCCTTCCGTCGAGCGCGGCCAGGCGACGGCGCAGGGAGGCCAGCACCGCCAGCGCCCATTCGGCGGCCGTGGCCTGGATGACGAAGTTGCGGGTGAACCGCCCCCAGGAACGGGCCTGGGAGTCGGTGAGGTCCTGCCGGTCGGCGGACGGGGCCGGTGACGTACGCCCGAGGTGGGACCGGACCACGCCGCCGCCCTCCCCGGTGCGGGCCGCGGACTCCACCAGGCGCATGGCGGCCGGGAAACGGCGGCGCAGCACCTCGAGCAGCGGCCCCACCTCGCCGCTGGTCTGGCCGTACATGGCGCCCAGCAGACCGAGTTTGGCCCGGGCGCGGTCGCCGCCGAACGCGGTGCGCGCGAGGGCGGCGTAGAGGTCGCCCTCGGCGGCGGCCGCCGCCAGCCCCGGGTCCCCGGAGAGGGCGGCCAGGACGCGCGGTTCCAGCTGGCCCGCGTCGGCAACGACCAGCCGGTGCCCGGGGTCGGCTACCACCGCCGCGCGGATCTGCCGGGGGATCTGGAGGGCACCGCCGCCGCGGGTGGCCCAGCGACCGGAGACGACACCTCCGACGACGTACTCGGGGTGGAACCGCCCGGTGGGCGCCCACTGTTCGCGCCATGCCCAGCCGTGGGCGCTGTGGATGCGGGAGAGCTCCTTGTAGCGCAGCAGCAGCGCGGCTGCCGGATGCGCGACCTCCCGCAGCACATGGGAGCGGGTGGAGGCGATCTTCACGCCCACGCGCTCGAAGGCGGGCAGCAGTTGGGCGGGCGAGTCCGGGTTGACCGGGCGGCCCAGGGCCTCCTGGATGCCGGTGGTGAGCTCGGACAGCACCTTGGGGCGGACGCCGCCCGACGGGCGGGGGCCGAGCAGCCCGATCAGCACCGCGTCGTGGGCGGCGGCGCTCCAGGGCAGGCCGTCCCAGGTCATCTCGGCGGCGGCCAGGGCGCCGGCGGATTCGGCGGCGCACAACAGGCGCAGCCGGTCGGGGTGTTCGGACAGGGCGATGCGGCGCTGCTGGTCGGCGTGGACGGCGACCACCGCCTCCAGTGGGTCGGTGCCCGGCGGCAGGTGGTGGCGGTCGGCGGCGAAGAGCACCGGCTGGTCGTCGGGGCCGCCCTCGCGCGCGTCGTCCGGCACGGGGAGTCCGCGCGGCCGGGCCCAGGCGGCGCCCAGCGATCGGGGTAGTCCCCAGCGCTCCTCGGAGCCGAGCAGCAGGGACTCGACGAGCTTGAGGTCGTGGCACCGGGCCGGACGTACCGGGACCCGCTCCAGCAGCGGCGGGTAGATCTCGTCGGTCGCGGCCCACACCCAGCGCGGCGCCTGCCGGGCCTCGCGCTCGGCGACGGCCGCCGCGAGGTCGCCGACGGCCTGCGGGGGCCCGTCCGCGGTGCCGTCCTCGCGCAGCGCCTGCAGCCGCCCGCCGGTCCCCAGGGGATCGGCGACGACGGCGATGGACAGACTCCTGGGCGAGGTCACCGTTCGAGAGTAGAACGAGGCACCGACAACGCCCCGTGGACAGGTCAGGGGCGGGTCAGGGGCGGCTGTCGCGGCTCACCTTCAGGGCCCACAGCACGAGCGGGGCCTGCAGCGGCAGCCGGGCGCGGGCCGCCTTCCGCAGCGGCGCGGGCCGGTCGCGCCAGTCACGGGCCATCTTCACGTTGGCGGGGAGTACGGCGGTGAAGAAGCCCGCCGCCAGCAGGGCGCTCGCCCGGCGGGTACGGGGCAGGGCGATGCCCGCGGCGAGCGCCAGTTCCACCGCGCCGCTGACGTAGGTCCAGGTGCGGGGCTCGCCGGGCAGGACGCGCGGGACGATCGCGTCGAAGGGCCGGGGCGCCACGAAGTGTGCGGTGCCCGTGGTGGCGAGCAGTCTGGCCAGCAGCACGGCGGAGCGGTCGGACGCGGCCATCGGTTACCTCCTGCGGTCTGCGCGGCGCCGCTCAGGTTAGCGTCGGTGCCGTGTGCCGGGCGGGCGATCGCCGGGGCCGGGGTGTGCCCTTGCTCACCCGCCTCAGGGGGTGGTGACGGAGGGTCCCGCGAAGGGCGGCAGGGCGGCGAACTCCGGGGCGACCCGGAGCGAGACGGCGAGCTGGGCCAGCGCGTCCCGGACCCGGGTGAGGGGGTGCTCCGGGAAGTGGGCGTCGTAATGGGGGGCGTCGCCCCAGTGGAAGGGCAGGCCCTGCCGCAGGTCGGCGGCGTACGGGTGGGGCATGAAGTAGCGCTCGGGGCCGAGCTCGATGAGCACCTGCGCCTCCCGGGCGCCGGTGGTGCCCTGCTCCAGGGCCTGCACCTTCACGACGGCGCTGCAGGAGGCGCGGGGCAGGGTGTAGCTGCCCAGGAAGGCCTGGCCGGTGGGACGGTCCGGCAGGGGGACCTTGATGACCTGGCGCAGCGTGGGCACCGTCCCCAGGTGCACGACGTCGGCCTCGATGAGGCCGCCGCCCGCCCCGGCCGTGTAGTGGGCCAGGGCGTGCCGCAGGCGCGGCAGGTCCTCCAGGGGCGCGGGTACGTCCGGCGGCACGTCGAACCAGTGCAGGCTGACGAGGTCGCCGTGGTCATTGGTCCAGGCGTCCGCCTCGATCTGCCGGTAGCCGGGGAGTTCCGCCCCCGCGATGGGTTCCATGGCCGAGGATCATGCCGTATGGACGAGTTGGGCGTCACGGCGGACCAGGGCGGCGTAGCGGCCGTCCAGGGCGAGCAGTTCGTCGTGGCTGCCGCGTTCCACGATCCGGCCGTGGTCGAGGACGACGATCTGGTCGGCGTCCCGGACGGTGGACAGGCGGTGGGCGATGGTGATGGTCGTGCGGCCCGCCGAGAGGGCGTCGATGGCATCCTGCACGGCCTGCTCGGTACGGGTGTCCAGCGCGCTGGTGGCCTCGTCGAGGATGAGGACCGGGGGGTCCCGCAGGATCGTCCGGGCGATGGCCAGCCGCTGCTTCTCGCCGCCGGAGAAGCGGTAGCCGCGCTCGCCGACGACCGTGTCGTACCCGTCGGGCAGGCCCGCGATGTGGTCGTGGATCTGCGCGGCGCGTGCGGCGGCGACGACCTCCTCGTCGGTGGCGTCGGGCTTGGCGAAGCGCAGGTTCTCCGCGACCGAGGCGTGGAAGAGGTAGGTCTCCTGCGAGACGACGCCGACCGACGCGGCGAGGGTGTCGAAGGCGAGGTCGCGGACGTCGGCGCCGTCGAGCGTGACGCGCCCTTCGGTGACGTCGTACAGCCGGGGCACGAGGTAGCTCAGGGTGCTCTTGCCGGAGCCGGTGGCGCCGACCACGGCGAGGCTGCCGCCGGCCGGGACCGTGAGGTCGATGCCGTCGAGGGTGCGCCCGGGCGACGCCGGGTCGTAGGAGAAGCCGACGTCCTCGAAGCGGATGTCCCCGCGGACGCGCGGGAGGCGTACCGGGTCGTCCTTCTCGGTGATGTCGACGGGCAGGTCGAGGTACTCGAAGATGCGCTGGAAGAGCGCGAGCGAGGTCTGCACCTGGACGCCGGTCGACAGCAGGCTGACGGTGGGCCGGAACAGGCCCTGCTGGAGCGAGACGAAGGCGACGAGCGTGCCGATCGACACGGTGCCGCCCGCTCCGTGCACGGCGATGCCGGCGACCCAGTAGATGAGGGCGGGCATGGCGGCCATGACCACGCCGATGGTGGACATGCGCCAGCGTCCGGCCATGTTGGAGCGCACCTCGAGGTCGACCAGGCGGTCGGACTCCTCCGCGAAGGAGCGGGTGAGGGAGTCGGCACGCCCCATGGTGCGGCCCAGGAGGATGCCGCTGACCGACAGCGACTCGGTCACGATGGCGGACATCGCCGCCATCTGCTTCTGGCGCTGGGTGGTGATCTTCTTGCGCTCGGTGCCGACCCGGCGGCTGATCCACACGAAGACCGGGAGCAGCAGCAGGGAGGCGATGGTCAGCCGCCAGTCCAGGGCGATCATCGCGACGACGGTGGCCACGACGCTGGTGAGGTTGGAGACCAGCGAGGTCGCGGTGGAGGTGACGGTGGCCTGCATGCCGCCGATGTCGTTGGCGATGCGGGACTGCACCTCTCCGGTGCGGGTGCGGGTGAAGAAGGCGAGCGACATGCGCTGCAGCCGCTCGTAGACGGCGGTGCGCAGGTCGTGCATGACGCGCTGGCCGACCGTGGTGGAGATCAGGGTCTGCAGGACGCCGAAGACGCTGTTGAGGACGGCGGTGGCGATCATGCCGAGGGCGAGCAGGCTCAGCAGCCCGGTGCGGCCCTGCGGGATCGCGGTGTCGAGGATCTCGCGCAGCATGAAGGGCGAGGCGACCGAGACGAGCGAGGCCGCGCCGACGAGGAGCCCCACGAGGGTGAGGCGGGCACGGTAGGGACGGAACAGCCGCAGGACGCGGCGTACGTCGGTGGGTCGGGCGGGGTCCTTGGGCGGTGGGGTCCACCGCGGGTTGTCACCGGGGTGCAAAGGGCCTCCGAAAGGTCCGGGCAGGGCAGGACGATGAGAGTGTAGTTCATTGTTACCTATACTCACAATGAACCGCATCCTGATACCCTCTGACCATGGAATCCCGCACCTCCGCCGCGGACACCGACGAGACCACCGGGCGCCTCGCCGACCAGTTGCTGTGGCTGACCCGCCGGCTGCACCGCGCACAACGGCGGCACCTGGAGCCGGTGGGCGTCACCCCGGCCCAGGCACGCATGCTCCGCACGGTCGCGCACGTCCTCAAGAGCGGGCCCGCGCCCCGGATGGCCGACCTCGCCGAACGGCTGGACGTCGTGCCGCGCGCGGTGACGAGCCTGACCGACGCCCTGGAGGAGCGGGGGCTGGTCCGCAGGGCGCCCGACCCGGCCAACCGCAGGGTGGTGCGCATCGAGCTCACCGAGGAGGGCGACGACGCCGTGCGGCGGTTGCGCCGGGCCCGCCGGGCGGCGGCCGAGGAACTGCTCGCCCCCCTGGACACGGACCAGCGCGATGCCCTGACGGCGTTGCTCGCCGCCCTGGACACCGCGCCGGGTCGCTGCTGAGGCTCCCCAGGAAGGGGTCAGGCGCGCCAGGTGTCGCCCAGGCTCACCTTGCCGCTCGCGGGGACTGTCGCCGTACGGTTGGCGCCGGACTCCCAGGTGACGTTCCCGCTGCCGTCCTTCTTGATGTACTTGTACTCGAAGGACGTTCCCGCGCCCATGGAGACGTCGAGCTTCCACACCGGGTAGGCCGCCGAGGACAGCGGCAGGGCGCTGCCGGTGTTCCAGTTGCCGAGTGCGGCGTTGTTGCCGACGACGTAGACGTTCTGGCCCCACACCGTGGTGGCGTTGACCGAGAAGGACGCACCGCTCGCGGGGGTACCGCCGCCTCCGGTACCGCAGGGGGCGCCGGCGTAAAGCGCCACCGCGTCATTGGCGCCGATGGTGGCGGTGAACCTGCCGTCCGATCCGACGGTGTAGGTGGCGCCGCCGTGCTGCACGTCGCAATAGGTGCCGGCGGGCAGTGAGGTCGTGAAGGTCTGCGTCAGCGAACCGCTTTCGTGGTTGATCGCGACGTAGCCCTTGCTGCCGCGCCCGAAGGCGATGGCGTTGTTGCCGTTGGACCACCAGTTGGTCACCGCGGTACCGGCCACCGCGTTGCGGAAGCCCACCATGCCCGCGATCTGCGGCCAGGCGTGCTGGCACTTCCAGCCGTCGCTGTAGCAGGCGTTGACGGTGCCGCCGTTGGGCGGGCCGGCGTCGTTGTCGGAGAACTCGTAGCCGGAGTAGACGTTCGGGGAGCCGTACGGCCAGGCCAGCATGTAGACGTTGGCCAGGGTGTAGGTCGCGCCGGCCTTGTAGTTGAGGGTCGAGCCGTTGCGCTCGGTATCCCAGTTGTCGACGAAGGTGCGCGAACTGCCGCTCGAGAGGTAGCCCGCGCCCCACGAGGCACCCCAGTTGCTGAGGTAGGCGAGCTTCTCGTTGCTGAAGATCCGCTTGAGGTCGTACGCGCCCTGGAAGGCGTCGACGTCACCGGTGCCGGTGTACTCACCGGGCTGCACGGCCTCCCCGGAGCCGTAGATGACCTCCTGAGCCCAGAAGACCGAGGGGTTGCTGAGCTTGGCCTTGATGGCCGCGAGGTCCGAGGCCGCCATGTGCTTGGCGGCGTCGATGCGGAATCCGTCGACGCCCAGGGCGATGAGGTTGTTCAGGTACGCCGCGATCGTCGAGCGCACGTAGTCGCTGCCGGTGTTCAGGTCCGAGAGCCCGACGAGCTCGCAGTTCTGGACGTTGTCGCGGTTGGTGTAGTCGGTGATGTTCGTCCGGCAGGAGTGGAAGTCCTGGTTCTGGTAGTACCCCGGGTAGTTGTACTTGCTGTACGACGTGCCGCCGGTGCCGGTCCCCGAGCCGGCGCTCATGTGGTTGACGACGGCGTCGGCGACGACCTTGACCCCCGCCGCGTGGCAGGTGTCGACCATGTTCTTGAACGCCGTGCTGTCGCCCAGCCGGCCCGCTATGCGGTAGCTGACCGGCTGGTACGAGGTCCACCACTGAGCGCCCTGGACGTGCTCCTGGGGCGGCGACACCTCGACATAGCCGTACCCGGCCGGCCCGAGGGTGCTGGTGCACTCCTTGGCGACCGAGGCGAACTTCCACTCGAAGAGGGTGGCGGTGACGTCCTTGCTCCCGGGCGGTGCTGCCTCGGCCGGCTGCTGTGAGACGCCGACGAGCCCGGCCGTACCGAGCAGGGCGGCCAGGCCCGCGCGCAGAAAACGCGATCTCATGGTGCGGCTCCTTCGTGTTCGGGCACAAAGGTGCCCCGAAGACAGCCACGCGCCGGGCCATCGAGTGTGGGGGCGGAATTCCCGCCCGTGGGAACTCCGGGTAGGAGACTGGCGCCACGGACGGGTAGCGTCAATACATCGCGTGGAAAAACTTTCAACTTCTTGCGGAAACAGTCTGCTTGGCTCTTGCAGCCGCCCTACCGGAGTTCCGTCACGGCATCTTGAGCGGCAGTCAGGCCGTCAGGCCGTCAGGCCGCCAGGTGCGCCCGGTCCCCCATCACCACGACCGGGTGCGACGCCGGGTCGAGCGTGCGCAGCAGGTACTCCATGTCGGCCTTGGACTGGCTGACGCAGGCCGAGGTACCGCTGCCGTGGTCCATGTGCAGCCAGATGCCGCCGCCCTTGGACTGGCCCTGCGGTCGCGTCGGGTCGAGGGGCGAGGTGCCCTTGACCCGGTTGTAGTCGATCGCGATGACGAGGTCGAAGTCGTGCCAGTGCGAACGGGACCACGACCGCGGCGCGGTGAAGGCGGAGGAGTGGTGGTACGGCAGCCGGGAGTCCGGCTCCGCCAGCACACCGCCCGCGTCCGACAGCGAGAAGACGCCCACCGGGCTCTTGTTGTCGCCCTCGTGGTGGTCGGTCGTCCAGCCGCGCTTGCCGTTGTGCCCGGACCAGGAGCGCTCGCGCTTCCACAGGTCGCCCTGCCGGGTGTACACCACGATGGTCGAGTCCGCCGAGCGGGCACCCTCCCCGTACACCGTCACGACCTGGCGGGAGTCGGCCGGGATACGGGAACGCAGCGCGGTGCCGACGCCCGGAATCCCGCGTGTGGCGGCCGCATGGGTCGCGCGCGGCGGCTGCTTCGCGGTCCGCCCCGACGTGTCCTGGTGCTCGTCGGCGCCCCCCGCGCAGCCGGCGAGCAGCACCAGCGCCGCCGCGACGACCACCGTCCCCGCCCCACGCATCACTCGAACCGCCCCGCTTCCCTGCCGTCGCGTTCCATCTTCGCACCCTTCGGTGAGGACGGGCGGGAGCGATGGGCCGTTCCGCCCGCCCCGGGAAAAAACGGGTTGAATTCGTCACACCTGTGACGCGACGCTGGCACGTCCGCTCCCACCCCCAGCACCGATGTCGGGACCTCATGTCGCTACGCGCACTTCCTCATGCCGACCCGGGTGTCCCCGACACCCGCTCCGGCTTCCGTTTCCTGCTCTGGCTGGAACGGCGCCAGATCGGCGCCCAGGTCAAGGCCGCGCTGTGGGGCACCCTCCACATGGCGGCCGTGGCCTGCCTGCCGGCAGCCGTCGGCATCGCCGTCCAGGCCGTCGTCGACGGCTCCGGAGGACGGCTCGCGCTCGCGGGCGGCCTGATCCTCGCCCTCGGCGTGGTGACCGCCGTCGGCGACACCATGCTGCACCGCACCGCCGTCACCAACTGGATCACCGCCGCCGCCCGGGTGCAGTTGCTGCTGTCGCGCAAGACCGTGGAACTTGGCTCGCTGCTCACCCGGCGGGTCGCGGCGGGCGAGGTCGTCGCGGTCAGCACCGGCGACGTCGAGAAGATCGGCTGGTTCGTCGAGGCGCTGGCCCGCTTCGCCTGCTCCCTGCTGGCGACCGCCGGCGTCACCGTCGCCCTGCTGGTGTACCGGCCCGAGCTGGGGCTGATCGTCGCCGCGGGCGTCCCCGTACTGGCCCTGTCGGTGCTGCCGTTGCTGCCGCACGCCACACGACGCGCGGACGAGCAGCGCGCCAAGGCCGGCAAGGCCACCGAACTCGCCTCCGACACCGTGGCCGGACTGCGCGTGCTGCGGGGCATCGGCGGCGAGGAGCTGTTCCTGTCCCGCTACCGGCAGGCCTCCCAGGAGGTCCGCGGCGCCGCCGTCCGCAACGCCCGGATGTGGGCGCTGATCAGCGCCGTGCAAGTGGCCCTGCCCGGGCTGCTGCTGCTCGCGGTGACCTGGTACGGCGCGCGGCTGGCGCTGGACGGACGGATCGCCGTGGGCGAACTGGTCACCGTCTACGGGACGGTGGTCTTCCTGCTGTTCCCGCTGCGGGGCTTCGAGGAGATCGCGATGGCGTACTCCTTCTCGCGGCCGTCCGCCGCGCGAGCCGCCCGGGTGCTGGCACTGCGGCGGGACAGCGCGGGCGACGACCACGGGACCGGGACGCACGGGGACCCGCCACCTGCGGGCGACCTGCACGACCCCCTGACGGGTCTGCTCGCCCCCGCCGGGGCACTGACCGCCGTGGTGTGCGGGGACCCGGACGCGGCGGGCGCGCTCGCCGACCGGCTGGGCGGACACAGCCCGGCCGGGACCGGCGGCACCCCCTCGGTGCTGCTCGGCGGGACGGCGCTCGACGACCTGCCACTCGCCGCGGCCCGTGCGGCCGTACTGGTCCAGGACAAGGACCCGGTGCTGCTGTCCGGCACGCTCACCCAACTGCTTGACGTGCCCGCCTCCGGCCACGTCACCCCGGCCGAGGCGCTCGCGGCGGCTCAGTGCGGCGACGTCCTCGACGCCCTGGCACAGGCCTCGGTGGACGCCTCCGGGGACCCGATGCGGTCCCGGATCACCGAGCGCGGACGATCCCTGTCGGGCGGCCAGCGGCAGCGGCTGGCGCTGGCCCGGTCGCTCGTCGCCGATCCGGAGGTCCTGGTGCTGGACGAGCCGACCAGTGCCGTCGACACGCACACCGAGGCCCGGATCGCGCAGGGCCTCCGGGCACTTCGCGCCGACCGGACGACGGTGGTCCTCACCTCCAGCCCGCTGCTGCTGGACCGGGCGGACCGGGTGGTGTTCGTCGAGGACGGCACGGTGCGCGCGTCGGGCACGCACCGCGAACTGCTCCGCGCCGACCTCGGCTACCGCGCCGTGGTCACCCGCGAGACCGAGCAGGAGTCCGAGGAGTCCGCACGACACGAGAAAGCCGAGGAGACCGCATGATCGGCGTGAAACCGCCGGAGTACGACCCGGCCGCGCCACGGCACGTGACGACCCTCCCGGTGGGCTCGCCCGCCACGGTACGCGGGTACGTCCGCGAGCTGGCCCGGCGGCACCGGCGCGCGTTCGCCGTGCTCATCTCGGTGAACGCCGTCGCCGTCGTCGCCTCGATGGTCGGCCCCTACCTGCTGGGCGGGCTCGTCGAGGAGCTGGCGGCGGGCCACCGCGACCTGCATCTCGGACGCACCATGGCGCTGTTCGCCGCCGCGCTCGCCGTGCAGACCGTGTTCGTCCGGGAGGTACGGCTGCGCGGCGCGGTCCTCGGCGAGCGGATGCTGGCGGACCTGCGCGAGGACTTCCTCGTACGGTCCGTGGGGCTGCCCCCCGGCGTCCTGGAGCGGGCCGGCACGGGCGACCTGCTGTCCCGCATCACCACGGACATCGACCGGCTGTCCAACGCGATGCGGGAGGCCGTCCCGCAGCTGGCGATCGCCGTGGTGTGGAGCGGCCTGCTGCTCGGCGCGCTGACCGCCACCTCGCCGCCGCTGGCGCTGGCGGTGCTGGTGGCCGTGCCGGTGCTGCTCGTGGGCTGCCGCTGGTACTTCCGGCGCGCCCCGGGGGCGTACCGCTCGGAGGCGGCAGGCTACGCGGCCGTCTCGGCGGTCCTCGCGGAGTCGGTGGACGCCGGGCGCACGATCGAGGCGCACCGGCTCGGCGACCGCCGGGAGGAGCTGTCGCGCACGCGCATCCGCCAATGGGTGGCGTGGGAGCGCTACACGATGTGGCTGCGCAGCGTGCTCTTCCCCGTGATCAACGTGACGTACACGCTCATCCTCGCCTCGGTGCTCCTCATCGGCGGAACGCTGGTGCTGCACGGCCGGGTCTCGGTGGGCGAGCTGACGACGGGCGCGCTCTACGCGCAGATGCTGGTCGACCCGATCAACCTCATCCTGCGCTGGTACGACGAGCTGCAGGTGGCGCAGGTGTCGCTGGCCCGGCTCGTCGGCGTCCGGGAGGTCGAGGGGGGCTCCGGGGACGAGCTGGTGGCGCCGGACGGCCGCGACGTCCACGCCGACGAGGTGCGCTTCGGCTACCGCGCGGGCACCGACGTGCTGCACGGGGTGAGCCTGCGGGTGCGCCCGGGGATCCGGCTGGCCCTGGTCGGACCGTCCGGGGCGGGGAAGTCGACGCTGGGGCGGCTGCTGGCCGGCATCTACAGCCCGCGGACCGGCGAGATCACCCTGGGTGGCGCCCAGCTGGCCCGGATGCCCGCGGAACGGGTCCGTGAGCACGTGGCCCTGGTCAACCAGGAGCACCACGTCTTCGTCGGCACGCTCCGCGACAACCTGCTGCTTGCCCGGGCGGGAGCGGGTGACGAGGAGCTGTGGGCGGCGCTCGCCGCGGTGGACGCCGACGGGTGGGCGCGGGCGCTCGACGACGCCCTGGACACCGAGGTCGGCTCGGGCGGCGCCGCGCTCACCCCGGCCCAGGCCCAGCAGGTGGCACTTGCACGGCTGGTCCTCGCCGACCCGCACACACTGGTGCTGGACGAGGCCACCTCGCTGCTGGACCCGCGCGCGGCGCGCCATCTGGAGAGGTCGCTGGCCCGTGTGCTGGACGGCAGGACCGTGGTGGCCATCGCGCACCGGCTGCACACCGCACACGACGCCGACCTGATCGCGGTGGTCGAGGACGGCCGGATCAGCGAGCTGGGCAGTCATCACCAGCTGGTCGAGGCGGACGGCGCGTACGCGGCGCTGTGGCGGTCCTGGCACGGATAGTGCGGACCGGCACGGCGCCGCGTCACGGCGTGGCGGTGCGGCAGGGGCTCTCAGCCGAAGAACAGGGCCCCGGCCGCGCCCACGCCGCCGATCACGAAGAAGACCGGCGTGAGCACCTTGACCTCGACCTTGCTGCCGGCGCGGAAGCGCATGAACTTGGGCGGGCCGAGCGGGTACCAGCGCCTGCGCCCGATCGGGATGGGCCACAGCACCGGGCAGCCGGACACGGTCAGGGCGTCGCCGATGCAGTGCACGATGGAGCCCAGCACAATGGGGACGCCGATCCACAGGTAGTGCTGGCCGGGCTCGGTGAACAGCCAGGCCTTGCCGCTCTCGGTGCTGTCCAGGGCGTCCGCGAGCACCCAGGCGCTGGTCGCGCCGAGCAGCCACACCAGGATGTCGCTGGAGACCCGGGCCTGCCGCCACAGCAGCCCCTCGACGGCCAGTACCGCGTGCACGAAGAGGATCACGAGCACCGCCCACCGGCCGCCCACCAGGGCCAGGCCGGAGGCCCCGGCGCCCATCAGGACCGCCCACAGCCATGTGTGGGTGAGGGTGCGGTGCCCGCCCTGGCGCACGGGGTCACCGGGCTTCCGGGTCTTCTTGTAGGTGGCGAACGACAGCTTGTCGATGATCTCGCACAGCCCGCGCGATATGGGGCCGAAGGCCCGCGAGATCGTCGCCGCCTTGTGGTCCAGGTCGGGGGCGAGAGCCGCGCCGGCGCAGATCAGCGCGCCGACCACGATGGTCGGCCACGGCATCGGATGACCGAGCCCCGCGGAAACTGCTCCCACGGACAGCCACGCCGCCGCTCCGGAGATGGAATGTGCCGGTCCCATCATGGTGTGTGTCCCGCCCTTTCGGCCCGCTCTGACAGCGGACTTGACGCCCAGTCGACGGCACACCATACCGTCGGCCGATCTTCGTGTGCGCCGCCGGTTCACCCCCCGGTCCGGGAGGCAGGCAAGATGGTGGTGTGACCCTCATCGATCAGCTGCCTTCCAAGCCCGACCCCGATGCCCTCTACGAGGCCTTCTCGTCCTGGGCGGAGGGCCGCGGCATCTCCCTCTACCCCGCCCAGGAGGAGGCGCTGATCGAGGTCGTGTCGGGGGCGAACGTCATCCTGTCGACCCCCACGGGGTCCGGAAAGAGCCTGGTCGCGGCCGGTGCGCACTTCGCGGCGCTGGCCCGGGACGAGGTCACCTTCTACACCGCGCCGATCAAGGCGCTGGTGTCGGAGAAGTTCTTCGACCTGTGCAAGCTCTTCGGCACCGAGAACGTCGGCATGCTGACCGGCGACGCCTCCGTGAACCCGGACGCGCCCGTCATCTGCTGCACGGCGGAGGTGCTGGCGTCGATAGCGCTGCGTGACGGCAAGGACGCCGACATCGGCCAGGTCGTCATGGACGAGTTCCACTTCTACGCCGAGCCCGACCGCGGCTGGGCGTGGCAGATCCCGCTGCTCGAGCTGCCGCAGGCGCAGTTCCTGCTGATGTCGGCGACGCTCGGCGACGTCTCGCGCTTCGAGAAGGACCTCACCCGCCGCACCGGCCGGCCCACGGCCGTCGTGCGCTCCGCGACGCGTCCGGTGCCGCTCTCGTACGAGTACCGGCTGACCCCGCTCACCGAGACGCTGACCGAGCTGCTGGAGACCCGGCAGGCCCCGGTCTACATCGTGCACTTCACGCAGGCGGCTGCCGTGGAGCGGGCGCAGGCGCTGATGAGCATCAACATGTGCACGCGCGCCGAGAAGGACGCCATCGCCGAGCTGATCGGGAACTTCCGTTTCACCACGACGTTCGGCCGCAACCTGTCGCGCTTCGTCCGGCACGGCATCGGGGTGCACCACGCCGGCATGCTGCCCAAGTACCGGCGTCTGGTGGAGAAGCTGGCGCAGGCGGGACTGCTGAAGGTCATCTGCGGCACGGACACCCTCGGCGTCGGCGTCAACGTGCCGATCCGCACCGTGCTCTTCACCGCCCTCACCAAGTACGACGGCAATCGCGTGCGCGTGCTGCGCTCCCGTGAGTTCCACCAGATCGCGGGCCGCGCCGGACGCGCCGGCTTCGACACCTCCGGCTTCGTGGTGGCCCAGGCGCCGGAGCACGTGATCGAGAACGAGAAGGCCCTCGCGAAGGCCGGCGACGACCCGAAGAAGCGCCGCAAGGTGGTGCGCAAGAAGGCGCCCGAGGGCTTCATCGCGTGGTCCGAGAACACCTTCGAGAAGCTGATCGCCTCCGACCCCGAGCCGCTCACCTCCCGCTTCCGGGTGACCCACGCGATGCTGCTGTCGGTCATCGCGCGCCCCGGCAACGCCTTCGACGCGATGCGGCGGCTGCTGGAGGACAACCACGAGGACCGCAGGTCCCAGCTGCGGCACATCCGGCGGGCCATCGCGATCTACCGCTCCCTGCTGGCGGGCGGGGTCGTGGAGCGGCTGGACGAGCCCGACGAGGAAGGGCGCATCGTCCGGCTGACGGTGGACCTGCAGCAGGACTTCGCGCTCAACCAGCCGCTGTCCACGTTCGCACTGGCCGCGTTCGAGCTGCTGGACCCGGAGTCCCCCTCCTACGCGCTGGACATGCTGTCGGTGATCGAGTCGACCCTCGACGACCCCCGGCAGATCATCGCCGCCCAGGAGAACAAGGCGCGCGGCGAGGCCGTCGCGGCGATGAAGGCCGACGGGGTCGAGTACGAGGAGCGGATGGAGCGGCTGCAGGACGTCTCCTACCCCAAGCCGCTGGAGGAGGTGCTGTCGCACGCCTACGGCGTCTACCGCAAGAGCCACCCGTGGGTCGGCGACCACCCGCTGTCGCCGAAGTCGGTCGTGCGTGACATGTACGAGCGGGCGATGACCTTCTCCGAGTTCGTCTCGCACTACGAACTGGCCAGGACCGAGGGCATCGTGCTGCGCTACCTGGCGGGCGCGTACAAGGCGCTGGAGCACACCGTCCCGGACGACCTGAAGTCCGAGGACCTGCAGGACCTCATCGCCTGGCTCGGCGAGCTGGTCCGCCAGGTCGACTCCAGCCTGCTCGACGAATGGGAACAGCTGGCCAACCCCGCCGAGATGACGGCCGAGCAGGCCCAGGAGCGGGCCGACCAGGTCAAGCCCGTCACGGCCAACGCGCGCGCCTTCCGGGTCCTGGTGCGCAACGCCATGTTCCGCCGGGTGGAGCTGGCCGCGCTGGAGCGGTTCGGCGAACTCGGCGAGATGGACGCCGCGTCCGGCTGGGACGCGGACACGTGGGCCGAGGCCATGGACGCCTACTGGGACGAGTACGAGGACCTGGGCACCGGGCCCGACGCGCGGGGTCCGAAGCTGCTGCAGATCGAGGAGCGTCCGGACGAGGGGCTGTGGAAGGTCCGCCAGACCTTCGCGGACCCGGAAGGCGACCACGACTGGGGCATCTCCGCCGAGATCGACCTCACCGCCTCCGACGAGGAGGGCCGCGCGGTGGTCAAGGTGACGGCGGTGGGGGCGCTGTGACCACGGGACCGGCCACCCGCACCCGCGCGAAGGAGCGCAGCCGATGACCAACCCCGCCGAGCGGCTGGTGGACCTCCTCGACCTGGAACGGATCGAGGAGAACATCTTCCGCGGGCAGAGCCCCCAGGAACGCCTCCAGCGGGTGTTCGGCGGCCAGGTGGCGGGCCAGGCGCTGGTCGCGGCCGGCCGCACGACGGACGGCAGCCGTCCGGTGCACTCCCTGCACGCGTACTTCCTGCGCCCGGGACGCCCCGGGGTGCCGATCGTGTACCAGGTGGAGCGGATCCGCGACGGCCGCTCCTTCACCACGCGGCGCGTGGTCGCGGTGCAGCAGGGCCGGACGATCTTCAACCTGACCGCCTCCTTCCATGTGCCGGAGCCCGGGTTCGAGCACCAGCTGCCGATGCGCGAGGTGCCGGACCCGGAGAGCCTGCCGAAGCTGAGCGACGAACTCCGGGAGCACCTCGGCGAACTGCCGGAGCAGTTGGAGCGGATGGCGCGGCGGCAGCCGTTCGACATCCGCTACGTGGACCGGCTGCGCTGGACCGCCGAGGAGGTCGAGGGTGCCGAGCCGCGCAGCGCGGTCTGGATGCGCGCGGTGGGCCCGCTGGGCGACGACCCTCTGGTCCACACCTGCGCCCTGACGTACGCCAGCGACATGATGCTGCTGGACGCCGTGCGTGTGCCGGTCGAACCGCTGTGGGGGCCGCGCGGATTCGACATGGCCTCGCTGGACCACGCGATGTGGTTCCACCGGCCGTTCCGTACCGATGAGTGGTTCCTCTACGACCAGGAGTCCCCCATCGCGACCGGGGCACGCGGACTGGCCCGCGGCCGCATCTACGACCGCGAGGGCCGGCTGCTGGTCTCCGTGGTCCAGGAGGGGCTTTTCCGCAAGCACGGCGCCTGAGCACCCCGACGCCGAGGTCCGGTGCCGGTGCCGGTCGGTGTCCTTCCGCCGAACGGGCCCCTCAGCGCATGCGGAAGACGGGGCCCCGCGGCGTGAACGGGAGGCTGGCGTCGTGGGGGACCAGGAAGGCGTGTTCGCGGCGTATCCGCAGGACGTCGCAGTCGCCGTCGGTGATCAGCAGGACCGGGGCCGTCCGAGGGAAGTCGGGGGCGCGTTCGAGCAGGTCGACACCGGGCTGCAGCACCGTGCCGCCGCGGCCCCTGACACGTACCTTGTGGGCTATCTCGGTCACCGGCAGGTAGCCCGCGTCGGAGGGCGCGGCATCGCAGAACACCACCCGGGCGGCGGTCACGTCGCGGGCTGTGGCGTAGGAGGCGATGGCGCCGAGTGCCTTGCCGAGCAGCATCCGGCTCATGGACGCGGAGGTGTCCAGCACCACACCGAAGGTGCAGCGGGCCATCTCCTGCGGCGGGTGGCTGCGGCCGGCCCTCGGGATGTCCGGGGTGGACGCCTGGCGCCGGGAGGGGCGGGCGAAGCTGCGCACCGCCTCGGGGCGGGGCACGTACTCGTCGAACCAGCGGGCGAGCCTGGCGTCCCAGGGGAGCGGTGGGTGGGACAGCGCGCGGATCTCCTCGACCAGCCCGGCGGGCAGGAGTCCGCGTTCGCGGCGGTGCAGCTCGAAGCCCTGGAGCAGTCCACGCCGGTAGAACTCGTCCAGGTCCACCCAGGTGGGGGCGGTCTCCCCGGGGCGCGGCAGCGGCTCGCCGAGGACGTCCCCGAGGCCCTTGCCGCGCAGCGTGGCGAGGCGGCGCAACCGCCGCTGGTCCCGGGCGATGCGGTCGTAGACCTCCTCGCTGGACAGTCCGGCCAGGGCGGGGTCGTGCAGCAGGCCCTCGGGCATCTGCCCGACGCCCATCTCCAGCAGCCAGCCGTTGATCACGTAATCGGCGGCGACGTTGAAGAGGTACGGGTCCCGGCCGCCGCGGCGTTCGCCGTGGCGCAGCGCGGCGTGCAGCATCTCGTGGGCGAGGATGAACCGCCATTCCTCGTCGTCGTACCGGCACAGGGGGTTGAGGTAGATCTCCCCGGCATCGGCGTTGACCGCCGCGACCGAGATCCGCTGGGCGCGGGCGAGTTCGGCGTCCGCGACCAGGGTCATCCCGGCCGCGATGCCGCCGAGCAGCGGGTAGGAGGAAACGAACCAGCTCAGGGCGCGTTCCCAGGGCCGCATCGGGCGCCTCGCCCCGGTGAGCTCCTCTCGGCGGCCTCCGGCGACGTCCATGGCCGCCGACATCGTGCGGGTGAGCGCGCTCGCGAAGGCGGCCGTCCAGTCCTCGGGTGCGGCCCAGGACTGTTTCCAGGGGTGGAGCACCTGGTCGGGCACCGGTCCGCCCGTGCCGCACACCGTGAAGCCGGCCGGGATGCCGTCACGGCGCCAGCGTGCGGCGAGTTGCTCCTCGTCGCCGTCCGGGAAGGCCTCGGGCAGCACGACGGGGGCCCGGCCCACCGGGAAGGTGTCAAGGAAACGGTTGACCACCGCGCAGCGGGCGGCCAGATCGAAGCGGTCGGGCTGCTCTCGCGGCCCCTTGGCGGCCGGGACGTGCCCGAAGCCGAGGTGCAGGAGGCAGTGCGCCAGCACCCACGCCCATTCCTCCGGCTCCGCACGGCGAAGGGGGTCGGCGTGCACAACGCCGTTGGAGGTCACCGCGGCCCAGCCGCCGCGCGGATGTTCCTCGCACTCCTCGCTGCGGCACAGACGGCCGTTCACGGCCGAGAGCGCGGCGAGCGCGGTGTTGCGCCGCAGCAGGTCCACGCCGGCGGCGAACGTCTCGGCCGCGGGGTCCTTGCGGGGTGCCGACCGCGCCCGGGACCGGTCACCGCGCGTGCCGCTCACCGGCGCGCCTCGACCAGCCGGGGCATGTCCCGCGCGGCCTCGAGAAGGAACCAGGCGGGCAGCACCGGGTTGTCGTCGTCGCCGTCGGCGATCACGGTCTGGGCGACCTCGACCGAGATCTCGGCCATCTGGACCAGGAGCGACTTGGCCCGGTAGGCCATCTGCCGCACGGCCGGGGACGCATGCTCCCGCTGCGCCGGCAACTCCTTGATCAGACGCCCGCGGAAGGAGTCGGCGAGGTAGTAGAGCAGGTCGCGGTCCTCGATGCGGCGGGGCCAGGAGGCGTCCCCCTTGAGAATCGCCTCGAGGCCGTACGCGTGGCGGACGATCTTGACGTAGCCGCAGAAGGCCGTGGCGTGCGCCGGTGTGAGCGTCCCATGCGCCAGCACCTTCAGCGTCTCCTCGTCCAGGGCGGGTCCGAAGGAGTGGAGCGCGTCGGAGAGCATGTGCCAGGCGCGCGGAGTGGAGAACGGCTCCTCGGTCTTGGGCGGGGCGGACCACAGGTGGTCCGGTCGGTCCGTGAGGTGGTCGGTGATCCACGGATGGATACCGGCACCCGCGGCCCAGACCAGCCAGTCCGCGGCGGAGGCCCGCAGATGGACGTGTGCGAGCCGGTTGACGAGGGCGGAGGCCATCGGCCGCGCCAGGGCGTTGTCGGTGGCCCGGTTGCCCGCACCGATGACGATGCTGCCGGGCGGCAGCTCGTACGAGCCGATGCGGCGGTCGAGGATCAGCGAGTAGAAGGCCTTCTGCACATCCGGGGTGGCCGCGTTCAGTTCGTCGAGGAAGAGGCAGTACGGCTCGTCGCGGGCGATGGTCTCCGGCGGGCAGAACCGCGAACGGCCGTCGATGATCTGCGGAACGCCGATGAGGTCCTCCGGAGCCAGCTGCGTCCCGATGAGGCTCACGCAGTCCAGCCCCAGCGAGTCGGCGAACTCCCTGACGAGGGACGACTTCCCGATGCCCGGTGCACCCCACAGGAAGACCGGGCGCACGGTGGCCAGGCTGAGCAGCAACTCGGGCACCTGGGAAGGCGAGACGGTGACAAGACCCTGCAAGCGCGGGCTCCTTGGAGATCGGGGAATGGCGGGCGCTCGACAGACACCGGCCGACCCGGGCAGTCTCACCCCTGCCACCGTCTCGTCGCACCTGCTTTTTGGGGCACATGGCCCTCCCGGAAACCGTCGGGGGAGGAGAATGCCCGGCATCGCAAAGCTGTTCTCGGTGGGAAGGGTCGGCCGCACCGTGAGCGGGCGGAACGTCGTTCTCGCCCGCGCGATCACCGTCGGGCCGGACGACAGGGTCCCGCGGACCCGCTGCGGTCACGACCTCGACAACTACCCGTTCCCTGCCGTCCGGGCCCTCGGCCCGGGACGCTTCGCCGCGGTCTGCGCCCGCAAACTTCATGCCCCCTCCTCCGCGATCGCCATCACCGCGTGGTGGTCAACGGTGTGATGGCCCGCCGCCGTCACCCCAGTCCGAAGAAGCGTCGCCAGCGGCTGCGTGGTGCGGCGGGTGGCGGCGGAGGCTCCGCAGGGGGTGGTGGGACGACCGGTCGGCCGGGAGCGGTGGCCGGGGAGGCGCGGTCGGGGTGCGGGGCGGGGCGGGCGGCGCGGGCCCTGAGCAGCGCGTCGGTGAGCGAGACCTGGGCGAAGGTGACCTCGTCGGGGTGGGAGGCGACGGTCTGGGCCTCGATCAGCTCGCGCGTCGCGTACGAGCCCGTGCTGCCGGGTGGGATCGCCGGGCACAGCCGGCGCAGGTAGGCCCGTTCACGGGCGTCCGGCACCGCGTCGGCGGCGGCTTCCGGGCCCAGCAGGGCGGACCAGGCGGCCGCTTCGCCCCAGGCGTCCGCCGCGTCCCGCACGAGTTCCTCGACGCGTCGGGCCCGCCAGCCGCGGGCGCGGTGGTCCTCGCCCTCGTCGAGGGCGTCGCGCAGCTCGGCGGGCAGCCGGCCCTCCAGCAGCGCCGGTTGGGCCCGGGCGAACCGCCGTACGTCCTCGGCGAGGTAGAGCCACACCACGGCGCGGTAGCGGTTGACGTACCAGCGGACGGGGCGGAGGAAGCCGCCCTTGGCGAGCCGGCTGAAACGCTCCCGGCTGATCCCGATCAGTGCCGCGGCCTCGATGCTGCCCACCAGTTCCAACCGCGCGCGCAGGCGGTCGGGAAATCCCTCCTCCTCCCGCAGCCGGTCCACGTCCTCCCGCACGACGCGCCGGCGTCCGCCGACGGCCGGCGCCGTGCGCACCTCACCGGTCTGCAGCGCGACCTCGAACTCCTCTGCCTCCAGGCACAGTTCCTGCCGGGCGCGCTGCATGCCCAGTGCCTCGCGGGCGGCGGTCTCCTTGACAGCCATGCCACTCCCCCTGACCTTCCGTAGCGACTCATCACTTACAGTCATGACGATAGGTCCTCACGGCGACATCCGCCGGAGCCTGTGGATAACTCCGCGTCACGCCCCGTGGTCGTACACGGTCACCGGGATCCCACGGCCCGCGAGCCGTTCCTCGATCGACGGCTCGACCCGCTCCCACCGACCGCCCGCGAGCCCGCACCCAATGCGCGGCATGTGCACGGAAGCACCGAGCTCGGCCGCTTTCTGCGCCACCAGGGCCAGTCCGGCGTCGATCGCCTCGTACCTCACGGGTACGCCCTTGCTGCCCCTGCGGATGCCGCGCTGCCCGACGAGATTGGCCACCCAGATCCATTCGTTGACCCGGACGAACTGGACGGCGCCCAGGCCGAAGTCGTTCCCGGCGCGCTCACGGTGCCACCGCCGGTACGCGGCCTCGGGCTCCGGCCAGCGGCGGGAGAGCGCGATGACGAAACCCTTGCCCCAGCCGCCCACGTCGTTGCAGACGTGGACGATCAGCTTGACGCCCTTGCCCTGCGGCGCGGTGGCGTCCCCCCGGACATACGTGATCCCCTCCATGGGGTCACCGTACGTCCGGGGTCCGACAACGCCGCCGAAGCAGCCACCCTCACAGGGCGCGCAGGCCGTCGATGACGTCCTTGAGCAGCCCCACGTCGGGCAGTTCGGCCGGCGGCACGGGCCGGATGGCCCGCAGATGGCCGTCCCGGAGGAGGTCCCCGAGCAGCACACGGACGACGCCGAGCGCGAGATCGGCCTCCGAAGCCAGTTCGGCCACGGTGAGCGGACCGTCCCGGCACAGGTCCAGGAGGGCCAGGTGCTCCTCGTCGAGGTCGTCGTCCGAGGCCGCACCGACGGCCGGGACCATGACGGCGATCAGGTCGACGTCACCGTCGGAGTCCGGCCGGGTGCGACCGCCGGTGATGGTGTAGGCGCGCACCATCGGACCGGCCTCGTCGTCATACCAGAGCGCGCCCTCGTCTCCCGGCGGGCTCGGGTTCATGCTTCATCACTCCCCCGGTGCCGCCGCGTCGTGCCGGCGCGGTGTGACACCGAGGTGTTCACCGACCCGGTGGACCATGAGGGTCATCTCGTAGGCGATCTGCCCGACGTCGGCCTGCACACCGCTGAGAACCGAGAGGCAACTGCCCTCGCCCGCGGCAGTGACGAACAGGAAGCCGTCGTCGAACTCGACCATCGTCTGGCGTACGCCGCCGGCGTCGAAGTGCCGCCCCGCGCCCTTGGCGAGGCTGTGGAACCCGGACGAGACGGCGGCCAGGTGCTCGGCCGTGGCACGGTCCAGACTGGTGCTCGCCCCGGTCACCAGACCGTCGCCGGAGAGCACCAGCGCGTGCCTGACGTGCGGCACCCGCTCCGTCAGATCGTCCATCAGCCACGTGAGTCCACTGCTCACCGTCATCCCCCGATCTCCCCGGTCTCCGCTGTTCCCTGTGGTGCTGCGGCGTCCCTGCCGCGGGCCAGGCCGCGGGCGAACGCCGTGATGGTGGAACGAGCCTCTTCCGGAGATCGTTCCCTTTCGTCTCCCCCACCGGGCGGCTCCGCCGGGCTCTGGTGCACCCCGTCGTCCCTCAGTTGAGCTACGAGACTGGCCTGCCGCTGCCGCTTCGGCAACCCTGTCACCGTGCGGCCTTCCTCGCGCGGCCGGGTCGGTCCGCGCCGTGCCCTCGGTGTGCGCGGCGCCGCGTCCGCGCGGTCCGGCCCCGGCGGTTCGGGCACGGCCCGTGGACGGAGCACGTGCTCGCCGGTCTCGACGTCGTCGCCCGAGGCGTCCACGAGCACCGACTGCGGGACGAAGACCACCGCGACCGTGCCGTCGAACCGCCCTCGGCGCAGGGTGACGCGCACTCCCTGCCGCGCGGCGAGCCGCCCGACGGTGAACAGGCCCAGGCGGTCGGTCTCGGGGAGCTCCGTTCCTGCGCCGGCCTCGCCGAGTTCGTTGTTGGCCGCGGCGAGCCGCTCGGTGCTCATGCCCAGGCCGCGGTCCTCGACCTCCAGGACGTAGCCGCCGGCGACGACCTCGCCGCGCACCTCGACCTTGGTGTCGGGCGGCGAGAAGGCGGTGGCATTGTCGATGAGTTCCGCCAGCAGGTGCAGCACATCGGCGACCGCGGAGCCGGTCAGGGCCACCCGTGGAATGCGCCGGACGGTCACCCGCTGGTAGTGCTCCACCTCGCCGACCGCGGCGCGCGCCACCTCCGCGAGCCGGACCGGGCGGCGCCAGGCCCGCCCCGGTGCGTTGCCGGAGAGGATCAGCAGGCCCTCGGCGTGCCGGCGCATGCGGACGGCGATGTGGTCGACGCGGAAGAGGTCGTCCAGGTCCTCCGGGTCACCGGAGCGGCGTTCCATGCCGTCGAGCAGCGTCAGCTGACGGTGCAGCAGGACCTGGCTGCGGCGGGCCAGGTTGGTGAAGACGGCGGAGACTCCGCGGCGCAGCTTCTCCTGGTCGACGGCCGCCTGGACGGCGGCGCGCTGGGCGTTGTTGAAGGCCCGGCCGACCTGTCCGATCTCGTCGGCGCCGAAGCGCAGGTCGGGTGCGGCCCGGGCGACGGCGTCGTCG
Organism: Streptomyces sp. NPDC058864; assembly: GCF_042742985.1. NCBI lineage: Bacteria > Bacillati > Actinomycetota > Actinomycetes > Kitasatosporales > Streptomycetaceae > Streptomyces > Streptomyces sp. NPDC058864. The sequence goes on from NZ_JBHYMQ010000032.1 coordinate 54,196, forward strand.
TCGAGTTCCTCGCCGGCGCGCAGCCTGCGCAGCACCTCCGGAAGGCGCTTCCCTGACAGTTCCAGGGCCTGGTTGCGCAGCAGCGTGAGCCGGCGGGCGATGCCCCGCCCGATGAGCAGGGAGATGACGACCGACAGGACGACGAGGAACAGTCCCGCGAGGCTGACGGCGCCGGTCCGCACGAGCACGTCCATGCCGTCGTCCCGCGCCTGCTCGCCCACCCTGGCGGCGGCGGCGATGTTGATGTCGCTGAGTTCGGTGAGCGCCCTGTCGGCGTTCTGCCGCCAGCGGTCCCGGGAGACGACGAGGCCGACGTCCTTGGCACCCGCCGAACGCGCCGCGGTCTCCATGGAGTCCAGCGTCCAGGCGACGCTGCCGCCCTCGAACTCGTCGAGCCTCTCCTTGGCGGCCTTGGTCAGTTCCGGGTCGACGATGGAGTGCAGCAGCTTGCGTCCGTCGATGGTGCCGATGAACTCGCGGTACTGACTGGCCGTCATCGGCGGGCCGACCTGCGCCGCGGTGAGCATGGCGTCCTCACGGGACAGCAGTTCCCTGGCGCGTACGAGGTCGATGACGAATCCGCCCTGCCGGGCCACCTCGCCGCTCTGGAGCGCGGCGAGCGATCCGCGCAGCCGGAAGATGGGGTCGATCACAGCCGAGTAGCGGTGGAGGGTCATCGACCAGCCGACGTCGCGCTGCCTGACGTCCTCGCGCAGCGGCTCCAGGTCCTTGGCGGCGGTGATCAGCTCGCTGAGCCGCTGCCGCTGGGCGAGGTCCAGTTCGGTGCCCTGTGCCTGCTCGCGCGCGTGCTCCCGGACGACGTCGAGCAGCCGGTCGGTGGTGCGCTCGGCGCTCTCCAGCTCGGCGCCGCCGGTCTCACCGTCGGACGCCACATAGGCGATGGCGACGCGGCGCTCGACCTGCAGGGCCCGACCGAGGTCGTCCGCGGGCGTTCCGTAGTAGCGGTAGGTGTCGGCGATCCCCATGAGGGCGAAGGCCCCGCGCACCGAGGTGAGGGTGCTGTATGTCCACAGACCCGCCAGCGAGATCAGCGGCACCAGGAGAAGTACCACCAGTTGCGTGCGGATGGTGCGGGGGCGCAGGCGCATGCGTGAGGTCCTCGGTCGACCATGGGTTCGATGGGGAGGGGCACAGTCTGACCCACGAACGCCCCCTTCGTGACGCCGACTGTGACATCTCACAATCCCTTTCCCCGCGAAGCCCTCGGGTGCGGGGCACGATGGAGCGGCGTACCCTGCCGGCATCGGTCCCCTGCACCGCAAGCGCGTTCACGTCGCGGCAATGGCGCGGCATTGCGGGGGAAACCCCGCTGCCGCACGCTGGACGCATGGAACGGGGACAGGTCGTGCGCCGGCTCCACGGTCCCGCCCCGGACACGGAGGGCGGATCGCAGGGCGTCCCTCTGGTCCACCGGGACATTCACGGCTACCGGCGCGCGTTCCGGCTGGGCGGCAGCGGGCCCCCGCTGCTGCTGGTCCACGGCCTCGGCGACTCGTCGGCCACGTGGGCGCACATCCTGCCCCGGCTGGGGCGCCGGCACACGGTCATCGCGCCCGACCTGCTGGGCCACGGCGACAGCGAGCAGCCCCGCGCCGACTACGCGGTGGCGGCCTACGCGTGCGGCATGCGGGATCTGCTGGGCGTGCTGGACGTCGACCGGGTGTCGGTCGTGGGGCACTCGCTCGGGGCCGGCGTCGCGATGCAGTTCGCCTACCAGTTCCCGGAGAGGTGCGAACGCCTGGTGATCGTGGGCGGTGGCGGCCTGGGCCCTGAGGTGCACCCGCTGCTGCGGCTGGCGGCCGGGCCGGGTTCCGAGGTGACGCTGCCACTGGCCACCTCGCCGCCCGTGCGCAACGCGCTGCGGCTGCTCGCACCGCTGCTGCGGGCCACCGGCGGGCTCGGGCTGGGCCGTCACGACTTCGACTACGTCCTGGAGCGCTACCTCATGCTGGACAGCTCCATGGCGCGTCAGGCATTCCTTCGCACCCTCCGTGCGGGCGTCGACGTGCGGGGACAGGTCATCACGATGATGGACCGCAGCTATCTCACGGCGGGTCTGCCGACCCTCATCATGTGGGGCGAGCACGACGGGGTGATCCCGGTGCGCCATGCCCTGCGGGCGCACACGGCGATGCCGGGCAGCCGACTGGAACTGTTCGAGGACGCGGGGCACTTCCCGCACCATGACGCGCCAGAGCGCTTCGTCGACGTACTGGAGGACTTCCTCGCCACCACCACGCCGCAGGAGTACGACCCGGTGCTCTGGCGCCGGCTGCTGCGGCGCGGACGGGTGGACGTGCCGCTCTATCAGGAGGTCGAGCCGCCACACCCCTCCAGCGGGTCCTGAGGCCGTCCGCCGCCGTCCGGGGCAGGATGGGGGCATGGGACACAGGATGACCGAGGAAGAGTGGCGGGCCTTCGTCTCCGCCGGGACGCGTGCGGGGAAGCTGGCGACGACGCGGGCGGACGGCACGCCGCATGTGGCGCCCGTCTGGTTCCTGCTGGACGGCGACGACATCGTGTTCAACACGGGCAAGGCGACGGTCAAGGGCCGCAACATCACGCGCGACGGCCGGGTCGCCCTGTGCGTGGACGATGACCGGCCGCCGTTCGCGTACGTGGTGCTGCAGGGACGGGCGGAGGTGAGCGAGGAACCCGGTCCCCTGCGGGAGTGGGCCACCCGGCTCGCCGCCCGCTACATGGGCGAGGACGTCGCCGAGGCGTTCGGGGCGCGCAATGGGGTGCCCGGTGAACTCCTCGTGCGGGTGCGGATCGACAAGGTGCTCGCCGAGTCCGGTGTGGCGGACTGAGCCCCGCGCGCCCGCCGCCCGTCCGGGTCAGCGGATCGGCTTGCCGCCGTTGGCCTTCTTGCCGTTGGCGCCCATGGCCCACCAGGTGCCGCCCACGCCGTGGCCGTTGGTGTCGCCGGGCTTGGTGTCACCGGCGAACCAGTAGACGGGCCAGCAGTTGTACGACAGCTGCTTGGTGCCGTCCGGCCGGGTGTAGGTGCTGACGAGCTTGGGGTTGAGGCCGGCGGCCTCGGCCTGCGCCTTGGTGACGGGCTTGGCGGCCGGCCACTTCTTGAGGCACTCGCCGGTGCAGTTGGACACCATCGGCCAGTCGGTGTCCTTGTCGAAGCGGTACAGCGTGCGGCCCTTGGAGTCGACGAGGATGTCGCCCAGCTTGGCGTCGTTGACGACGGAGAGGATGGGCCACTTCTTGTCGGAGACGGCGTCCGCGCTGCCGCTGTCGGAGCTGTCGTCCGTACCACCGGTGTATCCGTCACCGCTGTCCGAGGAGGGGTCGGCCGAGGCCTCGCTGTCGTACCCGTAGCCGCCCAGGGAGGAACCGGAGCCCGGCTGCGCGGTGGCCGACTGGGCCGCGTTCTGCTGCTGGGCCGCCGGCGCCACGCTGCTGGCCTGGTCGTAGCCGTTCGACCCGCCGCAGGCGGTGACGAGGAGGAGGGCAGCGGCCGTTCCGGCGACTGCGGCACCGATCCGCTTGTGCATCTGGACTCCTTGAGCGGTAGGGGCGTCGGGGCCCGTGCGCCCCGTCTGGCCACCTGTACGCACCCGGTTCGGCCCTCTCTCAATGCGCTGTGAATTCCTTCATCGGCGGTGCCGTTCTGCTAGGGTGCCCCGCTTCGCCACCGAGGGTCAGCGCACCGACTCCAGAAGGCGTGCCGCGTGCATCCGCCCTGCGTGCTCGACGAGGGCGATCAGCACCTCCTTGCCCGATGCACGGTCCCGTGCGTCGCACAGGACGACCGGTGTGCCGTCCTGCAGGTCGAGGGCGCGCGCGATGTCCTCCGGGCGGTGCTCCAGCGCGCCGGGGAAGAGGTTGACGGCGACGGCGAACGGGATCTTCCGGTGCTCGAAGAAGTCCACGGCCGGGAAGCAGTCCTCCAGGCGGCGGGTGTCGGCGAGAACGACCGCGCCGAGCGCCCCTTGTGACAGTTCGTCCCACAGGAACCAGAAGCGGTCCTGACCGGGGGTGCCGAACAGATAGAGCGACAGACCCGCCCTGATGGTGATGCGGCCGAAGTCCATCGCCACGGTGGTGGTGGACTTCCGCTCGACTCCCATGGTGTCGTCCACATGGCGCCCGGCTTCGGTCAGCTCCTCCTCGGTGCGCAGCGGCCGGATCTCGCTCACCGCGCCCACCATGGTGGTCTTGCCCACCCCGAAGCCTCCCGCGATGAGGATCTTCAGGGCCATGACCGATGTCTCAGAGTGCCCGGAGTCCATTGATCACCTCTCGCAGGATGCGCTCGTCGGGTAGGTGCGCCGGCGGTACGGGAGTGCTCACCCGTACGCTGCCGAGCGTCAGGAGGTCGCCGAGGAGGACGCGTACGACGCCCAACGGCAGGTCGGCGTCGGCCGCCAGTTCCGCGACCGACAGAGGCTCGTCACGGCACAGCGTGAGCAGCACGTTGTGCTCGGGTTCGAGTGCGGGATCGTCCGCGGCACCGGGTTCGGCAAGCACCAGGGCGATCAGGTCCAGGGCGGCGACCGCCGTGCCGGGCCGGGTGCGGCCGCCGGTCATGGCATACGGACGCACCAGGGGGCCGGCCGCGTCGTCGTACCAGTGGCCTTCCGGCCCGCGCGGGTACCCGCCGTCCATCACCTGTGCGCCGGTCAGCCGGCGGCCGGGCCGGTGGCGCCGAGGCGCGGCGGGGTGTGCAGGTGCTCACCCACGCGCTTGACGAGGCGGGCCATCTCGTAGGCGATCATGCCGACGTCGGCGCCCGCCCCGGTGAACACGGCGAGGCACGATCCCTCGCCCGCGGCGGCCACGAAGAGGAAACCCTGGTCGAGTTCGACCATGGTCTGCCGGACCTGGCCGGCCGCGAAATGGCGTCCGGCACCCTTGGCGAGACTGTGGAAGCCCGAGGCGACGGCCGCCAGGTGCTCGGCGTCCTCCCGGGTCAGCCCACGCGAGGAACCCACGGCCAGGCCGTCGCCCGACAGCACCACGGCGTGGCGGACATGGGCCACCCGGTCGGTCAGGTCGTCCAGCAGCCAGTCCAGTTCACCGGACCGGTTCGATGCGTCGATCATCCATGGTCTCCTTCGCGGGGTGCCGGGTCCGTGGTGCGGGCACGGTCCTGCCCGCCGTCCTCGCGTGTCGTGTCCGGTCCGTCCGGGTGGCCCGGTCCTCCGGGGGCGGGACGGGCGCCGCCGGCCGCCGGGGCGGGCCGCAGGGGGCGCGGGCCAGTGGGTTCCCCGTCGGCGGCGTCACGGGCTCCGGCTCCGCCGCCGCGGATCCAGCCCCGGCGGAAGGCGGCCATCGTCGAACGCGCCTGCTCCGCCGTCCGCTCGGGGACGTCGTGCCCCGCGTCCCGCGGCCCGGGGGTGCGTTCGGGTGCCCGAGGCTCCAGGAGCTGCGGGGCGAGGCTCGCGCGGCGCACACGGCGCGGGAGTCCGCCGTCGGCGGCGGGCGCGGCCCCAGGGGCGCCGACGGCCGCGGCAACGGGTGCTCCGCCGCGGGCCGGGGCGGGCACGGGCGCCGCCGCGGGCTCCGGCAGGCGGACGGGCCGGGGCGCGGAGGGGCGCGGCAGCCCGTCGCCGTCGCCGCGCGGGGAGGCCCCCGCCGGGGGCGGGACCTCCGCGGACCCCTGGCGGGGTCCGTGCGGGCCGGACGCCGCGCCCCCCGTCCCGGCACCCCGTGGGGGTCGGGCTTCGGGTGCCCTCATGTCCAGCAGGGCGGTGGGCAGCAGGACGACGGCGGTGGTGCCGCCGTACGGGGAGGAGCGCAAGGACACCCGGACGTCGTGCCGCCGGGCGAGCCGGCTGACGACGAACAGGCCGAGCCGGTCGCTGTCGAACAGATCGAGCGCCTGGGTCTGCGCGATGCGCCGGTTGGCCTCGGACATCGCTTCCTTGCCCATGCCGAGGCCGCGGTCCTCGATCTCCAGGGCGTAGCCGTTGCCGACCTGTTCGCCGTAGACGCGCACCTTGGTGTGCGGCGGGGAGAACTGGGTGGCGTTCTCGACGAGTTCGGCGATCAGATGGGTGAGGTCGGCGACGGCGGAACCGACGACCGCCGCAAGGGGGAGCCGGCGGACCTCGACCCGGGCGTAGTCCTCGACCTCCGCGACGGCGGCGCGCACCACGTTGGTGAGGGGTACCGGCTTGCTCCAGGCGCGGCCGGGAGCGGAGCCGGAGAGGATGATCAGGCCCTCGGCGTGCCGGCGCATACGAGTGGTGAGGTGGTCGAGCCTGAACAGGTCCTCCAGCTCGCCCGGGTCCTCGGTGCGCCGTTCCATGCTGTCGAGCAGCGCCAGCTGACGGTGCACCAGGACCTGGCTGCGGCGGGCGAGGTTGACGAAGACGCCGGAGACCCCGTTGACCAGCTCGGCGCGCTCCGCGGCGGCGCGCAGCGCGGCGCGCTGCACGGTGGCCAGGGCCTCGGCGACCTGGCCGATCTCGTCGGCGCCGTGCCTGCCGAGGGGTGCCTCCTTGCCGAGGTCGATCTCCTCGCCGGCGCGGAGCCGTCGCATGGCGCGCGGCAGTTTGCGGCGGGCGAGTTCGAGCGCGGTGTTGCGCAGGCCGATCAGTTCGACGACGAGGCCGCGGCCGATCCGCACGGAGATGAAGAGGGAGGCGACGACGCCGAGGAGGCCCAGCAGGACGGCGATGCCCGACGTGCTCAACAGGCTCTGTGTGACGGTCCGGTCGGCGGGCGCGGTGACCGTGGCGACCTGCCCCAGCCCGGACAGCACCTGTGCTGCCGTCCGGTCCCAGGAATCGGGACGCACGCCGTCCGCCGCCGTTTTGCCGGGCCCGGCGTCGAGGGCGGCGTCCTCCATGGCCTCGAGGTCCCGGTACGCGGTGGAGCGCACCAGCCGCTCCCAGGAGGTGCGGCCGTCGCCTCCGAGGTCGGCGGCGGAGCCCGCGAGCAGGACGCGGCGGGCGACGACGGCGCCGCTCAGGTCGCGGTAGCGGTCCGTGGGAAGGTCGCGGGTGAGGGCGGCCGCGGCGAGCAGGGCGTCCTCACGGGACAGCTGTTCCGCGGCGCGGCCGATCTCCAGGGCGGCGCGTTCCCCGCGGGAGGTGGCAAGGGCACCGCCGATCGCGAAGCCGTCGGTGACGGCGTCGGTGTAGGACCGGTACGTCTGCCGCCAGTCGGCCGTTCCCCGGGTGATGCCGGGGCGGAGTCTGCGCAGGCGCTCCAGGTCGCCGACGAAGGTGCGGACCCGCACGGCCGCGGTGCCCGGCAGGCCGGTGCCGTCGGCGACGGTGTGGCCGCCGCCCAGCTGGAGCAGGGCGGCGGCGCGGTCCGTGGCCGTGGCGCGCCTGCTCAGTTCGGCGGCGGCCCCGGCGGTGGGCCGGGCCAGGTAGCGGGTGGCGGCGCGGCGTTCGGCCTGCAGGGCGCTCACGGTGTCGGCGACCGGCTCGCGGATCGTTTCTGCAATGCGTTGTGCACGCAGCCGCCCGGAGACGTCCTGGGCCGTGGTGACGGCGGCGAAGGCCCACAGCGCCATCAGGGAGACGACGGGCACCATGAGGAGGGACACGATCTTCGCGCGCACGCTCCTCGGCCGCAGACTCAGCCGGCCCTGCGTCCCGTCGCCCCGTACGCCGTCGGCCGCGCGAAGGGTCTCCTCGTCCGCGGGCAGCCCGGCGTGCGCTCTGCGGCCCCGTGGCGGCGTCACAGGGCACCCTCGCCGACGCGCTGGGCGGTCGCGGAGGCGATGCGTTCCCTAGCCGTCGGGGAGAGCGCGACGAAGGCCGAGGTCAGGAAGAGGTAGGAGCCGAGACCGACGATGAGGGGAAAGAGGAACGCGGTCGCGCCGAAGCCGGGCAGCACCTCCACCGAGGGCCGGACCCGGACGTGGACGGCGAGCATCCCGGTGTAGTGCATGCTGCTGACCGCTGCGCCCATCACCAGGGACGCGCCGGCGACGACCACGGGACGGTGGATGGTGAGCGCGGCCCACAGGGCGGCGGTCGCGGCGGCCCAGGCGATGACGACCGACAGCGCCACGAGCCACGGTTCGTAGGACACCGCGCCGTGCAGGCGTACGGCGGCCATGCCCAGGTAGTGCATGCTGGCCACGCCGAGGCCCGTGGTGAGGCCGCCGACCGCGAGGGCGCGGAAGCGGCCGCCGCCGTAGCCGACGGCGAAGACGCCGAGGCCGACGACCACCATCGCGACGGCCAGGCTGAGGACGGTCAGGGGGACGTTGTAGCGGATCTCGGTGCCGGTGACGCGGAAGCCGAGCATGGCGACGAAGTGCATCGTCCAGATGCCGGTGCCGAGGGCACTCGCGGCGGTGAGCAGCCAGTTGCGCCGGGAGCGGCCGGTCGCGGCCAGGGCCCGTACGGTGCAGCGCAGTCCGAGCGCCGCGCCGACGCACGCCATGGCGTACGAGAGCAGCGGGGTCAGCCAGCCGAAGGCGGCGTGGTCGATGTGTCCCATGGCCCCGGGACGCTAGTGCGGGGGTGGTCGCACGCTCGGGCCATGACGGAACCCTGTCTTATTTGACAACGCGCTTACCGGATGGGGTTCCCGGGCGATCGCGTGCGGCCCGAACCTGCACAAGGGAAGCGTGTTTCAGCCACCGCGCGGCGCGTACATGATGATCCCCACGCCCACCAGGCACACCAGGGCGCCCGCCACGTCGTAGCGATCGGGCCGGAAGCCGTCCGCCACCATCCCCCACGCGAGCGAGCCCGCGATGAACACCCCGCCATAGGCGGCGAGGACGCGGCCGAACTCGGCGTCCGGCTGCAGCGTGGCGACGCACCCGTACAGCCCCAGGGCGATGACGCCGGCCCCGATCCACGCCCATCCGCGGTGCTCGCGCAGCCCCTGCCAGACCAGCCAGGCGCCGCCGATCTCCAGCAGCGCGGCGAGCAGGAACAAGGCGACGGAACGGAACGGGATCATGCGACCATGATGCCCCGCGTCCCGTGCGCACCGGGGCGCGCCCCGAACCGGAGGTGGACCGTCGTGCACACCGACCCCGCGCAGATCCGCGCGTTCTTCGCCGCCCGCGCCGCCGACTGGGAGACCCGCTACCCCGACGACGCCCCCGTCTACCGGGCCGGTGTGGCCGAACTGGGCCTGCGGGAGGGCCAGGCGGTCCTCGACGCGGGATGCGGCACGGGCCGGGCACTGCCCTTCCTGCGCGCGGCCGTGGGGGCCGCCGGGACGGTCGTGGGCGCCGACCTGACGCCCGAGATGCTCGCCGCCGCGGCGCGGGCCGGGCGCCGGGAGCACGGCGCCCTGCTGCTGGCCGACTGCGCCCGGCTGCCGCTGCGCGACGCCACCCTGGACGCCGTCTTCGCCGCGGGACTGATCGGGCACCTGCCCGACCCGCGCGCCTGCCTGCGGGAGCTGGCCCGGGTCACCAGGCCCGGCGGCCGGCTGGCCCTCTTCCACCCCATCGGCCGGGCGGCGCTGGCCGCCCGGCAGGGCCGTGAGCTCACCCCGGACGACCTGCGCGCCGAGCCCAACCTGGGGCCGCTGCTGGAGTCCTCGGGGTGGACCATGACCTCCTACACCGACACCGATGACCGGTTCCTGGCGTTGGCGTCGGCGAAGGCGTAGGCCCTGTCGAGCCACCTCGTCGACCCGGCCCCGCAGAGAGCGGTGTCGCGCCGCCCGCTCGCGTTCCCGCAGGAGCCCGAGCTTCTGCCACGACGGCGACCGCCCGCCGCGGGCCGAGGAACCGGACGATCCTTCCCGGCGCGGCGTCCTGACGCTCGCCCGGGCCGCGACGCGGGCGCGGCCGGGCCGGTGGCGCACCATCCTGGACGCCTTGGGGTGCTGTCCCCGGCCGGTCCGGCCGGGGGCAGGTACGCGCGGTAGCCTGCGGACGTCCGACCGAGGAGAAGTGCGAGGCCGCCCGTGACCCGAGAGCTCTACAACGTCCGGCTGGTGCCCCGCGAGGGGGACCCGACACCGCTCACGGACGAGGAGGAGCGGCGCGCGCGGGCCACGCTCTTCAACGACCTCGGCCGCGCCGTCTCCGACCGCGGCTGGGTGCGCTTCCCCGCGTACTCGCCCGAGGAGCGCCGGCGGCTGGTCGACGTCGCCGGACGGCTGAGCGCCCACTGGGGCATGGAGGTCGGCGTGGTGGCCGAGGACCACTGCTCCATGCGGCTCTTCCTCCCCGGCCACGGCCCGCGGGAGTCCGAGGCCACGCCCGCCGTGGAGGGCCGGACCTGACGGCCCGGGCCTCCTGGGGCGGCGGGGGTCTCAGCCTTCGGGGAGGCCCAGCAGCGACCGGGCGACCGCCCGCGGCGGGACACCGCGCTCCTGGGCGAGCACCACGACGGCACGCCGGGCGAGTTCACTGATCCCGAACATCAGCGCCTCCGGAGTCACGCGCGCCGAAGCGGCCTCGAGCGCCTCCTCGTCCCCTTCGACGGAGGCCGCGACATGGGCGGCGGCCGCCTCGAACAGGTTGCGCTCGCGCGATGCCCGGCGTGACGGCTCCGGCACGGGCGGCGGGGGCTTCGCGGACCTCCCCGGCGGCCGCGCCGAGCCGAACCTCCGGAGCCAGGTGGACATCCGCATCACCCCTCTCCCCCAAGGGCGTTCCCGCCCGCGGGCAGCGGGAACCGCGAGGGTGGGGTCGCCGCTGTCCGCGGTCGGCACGAGGGGCGCCGTCTCCGCTGGGTTCCCGGCCGGCGGCGGGCGCGTGCTCGACGAGCAGGCGGACGTCACGCGGGGTGGGATGGGCGCTGCCGGTGACGCAGTGTCCCCCCGAGGACCGGGCTCCGAGGCCGGCCGAGATCGGCACGAGATCGGCGACGAGGGCGCGGCCACCGGGAACGGCGGGATCCGTCACGCGGACGAGGACGAGGACGACACGGTGGCAGGGTGCCGTCGGGCCGGTGGGCGTGTCCGATGCGGGCGGTCCACACGAATGCGCGGCCGTCGAAGCGGAGCCGACGGTGCCGCTTCCGCGCGGGCGGACGCCCTGGTGGGCGCGGGAGTTGACCATGACGCCGGAGTGGAAGCGGGCGATCCGGCCGCCGAACGGTTTTCCACAGGGCGCGGTCCCGGTCTCGACGCGGGTGTTACCCGGTGGTTAGGGTGCGCCCACCACTGCGAATCCACCGGAGAGGGGATGCCCGTGTCCGCGACGGACGACGACGCGCTGTTCGTGCTCACGGCGGCGATGCTGACGCCAGCGCAGTTCCCGAGCGTCCTGGCCGACGACTATCCGGCGGCGTGCGCCGAACTCGGGCTGGAAGCGCTGGACGACGGCTACGGCCTCGTCTTCGGCCAGGACGGGACGGGCGCCCGCTGGACGGTGGCCATCAGCGACACGGCGTTGGTGGCGTGCGCCCTCGCCGCGTGGGACTGCGGGCTGGAGTACGACCTCTCCCCCGATGAGCGCTCCGTCGTCGCCGCGCTGCCCGGCTGGCCGCTGCCGGTCGCGGTGGCCGCGCCGGGTGTCCCCGATCCGCACGATCCCCCGGAGGCGGAGAGCGGCCGGCCGCTCTCGCCGCCGGACACCGGGACGTGGGGGCCTGCTCAGCGGCGCCTGGGCGCCGACGAGATAGCCCTCCGGTGGCGGATCTGGCGGGAACAGCTCGACCGTGGCGACGAGTCGGACGCCTCGGAGGACGACCGCAGCACGGAAGGGGCCGACGGCGCCGGCCACGCCGGAGACTCCGGTGGCCCGGACACGCCCGCGGAAGCCGGCGCATCGGACGGGGTGGTGCGGGAACCCGCGGGGAAGGAGCCCGGAGAGCGATCCCAGGAGCCGTCCGGGGAGGGGCCCGACGAAGGAGCCGGCTCCGCGGACGGCGCCACCGGCGGCACCCATCCCGGGGTGCGGCGCGCGCTAGAGGCGGCCCAGGAGTACGTGCGTACGCCACCGCCGCCCGGCCGCATACGCTCGACCGCCGCCGGCGAGGGCGTACGCACCCTGCGCGTGGACGGCAAGGACTGGAGCCTGGTGGCCCGCACCGACGACATCGCCTTCGTGCTGCTCGACGAGGAGCCCGGCGAGGTGCTGCCGGTCGGCCGGGGGCCGGAGCTACCGGGTCTGCTGGAGGCCCTGGACAAGCTGGCCGTACGGCCCGCCTGAGCCTGCACCGCGTTCGGTTCAGGCGCCCCGGCCGTCCGCCCGGACCTTGTCGTCGACCTTGCGCGCGGCGATCAGGACCGGGTCCCACACCGGCGAGAACGGCGGGGCGTAGCCCAGGTCGAGCGCGGTCATCTGTTCCGCGGTCATGCCCGCGGTGAGCGCCACCGCGCCGATGTCCACACGCTTGCCCGCACCCTCGCGGCCGACGATCTGCAGCCCGAGCAGCCGTCCGGTCTGCCGCTCGGCGATGGCCTTGACCGTCATCGGGGCGGCGCCGGGGTAGTAGCCGGCCCTGCTGGTGGACTCGATGACCGCGGTGACGTACTGCAGGCCCGCGGCCCGTGCCTGGGACTCCTTCAGTCCGGTACGGGCGATCTCCAGGTCGCAGACCTTGCTGACGGCCGTGCCCACCACGCCCGGGAAGGTGGCGTAGCCGCCGCCGATGTTGGTGCCGATGACCCGGCCCTGCTTGTTGGCGTGGGTGCCCAGCGGGATGTGCTGCATCCCGCCGGAGACCAGGTTGAGGACCTCCACGCAGTCCCCGCCCGCCCAGATCGCCTCCTCGCCGCGCACGCGCATCGCGCGGTCGGTGAGCAGCCCGCCGTGCGCACCGGTCGGCAGCCCCGCGTCGCGGGCGAGTCCGGTGTTGGGCGCGACGCCGAGACCGAGGACGACCACGTCCGCGGGGTACTCGCCCCTGTCGGTGGCCACCGCGCGGACCCGGCCGTCAGTCCCGGTGAGCACCTCGCGCACCGGGGCTCCGGTGACGACGGTGATGCCGAGGCCCTCCATGGCCTCCCGCACGAGCCGGCCCATGTCCGGGTCGAGGGTCGCCATGGGCTGCTCGGAGCGTTCGACGAGGGTGACCTTAAGGCCGTGCCGCAGCATGGCCTCGGCCATCTCCACGCCGATGTAGCCGCCGCCGACCACGACGGCGTTCCGCAGCGGCCTCCGTTCGAGGGCGTCGATGATGTCCTCGCCGTCGTCGAGGATCTGCACCCCGTACACGCCCTCCGCTTCGATCCCGGGGATCGGGGGGCGCTTGGGCACGGCGCCGGTGGCGATGACGAGCTGGTCGTACCCCGTCCATTCCTCCGCCCCGCCGAGGACGTCGCGGGTGCGCACCCGGCCGCGGTCCCGGTCGATCTCGACGACCTCGGTGCCGAGCCGCACGTCGATGTCGTGGGCACGGTGCTTCTCGGGTGTGCGGGCGATCAGCCTGTCGGGGCCGGTGGCGTCCCCGGCGATCCAGTACGGGATCCCGCAGGCCGAGTAGGAGGTGCGGCGCCCGCGTTCGAAGGCGACGACCTCCAGTTCGTCCGGCCCCTTCCGCCTGCGCGCCTGCGACGCCGCCGACATCCCCGCGGCGTCCCCACCGATGACCACCAGCCGTTCCCTCATGCCCCGCAGCGTAAGCGCCGCCCCGGTGTCCCGCGCGATCACCCCGTTGCCGCAGACTGGGCGCCATGGACCTGCAGATCACCGCGACCTCCCCGGACCATCCGGCGACCCTCCTCGACCTGCCGTGGAACGTGCCGCTGGAGGAGTGGCCGGAGGAGTACCTGGTGGCTCTGCCGCGCGGCATCTCGCGGCACGTCGTCCGCTTCGCGCTGGCCGGCGACGAGGTCGTGGCGGTCAAGGAGGTCGGCGAGTGGGCGGCCGTCCGCGAGTACGGACTGCTGCGGGACCTGGACCGCATGGGCATACCCGCGGTCGACGCCCTCGCCGTCGTCACCGGGCGCACCGACGACCGCGGAGAGCCGCTGGAGCCGGTGCTGATCACCCGCCACCTGGGCGGTTCGCAGCCGTACCGCTCGATGTTCGAGACGACCATGCGCCCGGGAACGGTCAACCGGCTCCTGGACGCACTGGCCGTGCTGCTGGTCCGGCTGCATCTCGCGGGTTTCGCCTGGGGCGACTGCTCGCTGTCGAACACCCTCTTCCGCCGTGACGCGGGCGCGTACGCCGCCTACCTGGTGGACGCCGAGACCGGGCAGATCCAGCCCAAGCTCTCGCGCGGCCAGCGGGAGTACGACATCGAGGTGGCCCGGGTGAACATCGCGGGCGAGCTGATGGACCTGGAGGCGGGCGGCTCGCTGCACCCGTCGGTGGACCCGGTCACCTTCGGGCAGGCGATCGCGGACCGCTACGAGGAGCTGTGGCACGAGCTCACCCGCGAGTCGGTGTACCCGGTGGCCAAGCGGCACTACATCGACCGGCGCATCCGGCGGCTGAACGACCTCGGCTTCGACGTCGCGGAGATGCAGATCCAGAAGTCGCCCGACGGCGACGACGTCACCTTCCTGCCCAAGGTCGTGGACGCCGGGCACCACCAGCGCCAGCTGCTCCGCCTCACAGGCCTGGACGCCGAGGAGAACCAGGCCCGCAGCCTCCTCAACGACCTCGAGACGTGGATGGCCTCCCAGGAGGACTACGCCCCCGGCGACCCGCTGGGCGCCCGCCCCGAGGTGCTGGCCCACCGGTGGGTTCGCGACGTCTTCCGGCCGACGGTCCGCGCTGTGCCGCGCGAGCTGCGCGGCTCGCTGGACACCGCGCAGATCTACCACGAGCTGCTGGAGCACCGCTGGCTCATGTCGGAACGGGCCCAGCGCGACGTGGGGCTGGACGCGGCGGTCGAGGACTACATCCGCAACGTCCTCCTGGCGTCGCCGCAGGGGCCCGCCGTTCCCCTGCCGCCCGACTAGGCGCTGTTCACCCGCACCGTGGACGCCGGGGAGGCCGTGGCGGTCGCGGCACTCGTCGCGGCGCCGGCAATGGCCCGCGGCACTCGACCGCCTTCGTGCGGTGCCCGCCGCACCGCCGCGGGCCATGCCGCTCTTCGGGATCGAGCCGTGGCGCAGGGCGGCAAGGTCACGGCCCCCGCCGCCCTGCGTACGGCCAGAGCGGTCAGCGGCGGGTGAACACCGGCTCCCACGCCTGGCCGGGCCTCGGCGTCCGGGAGGTGGTCAGCGGCTTCAGGTGCTTGCCGTCGATGTCGACCACGACCAGGCGCTGACAGAACTGGCCCTCGGAGCAGCCCTTGCGGTACGTCTCCCAGGCGAGGACACGGTGGTTGTCCGCCCAGGCGAGCAGTTCCTCCGTCATCTGGGTGCCGGCGGTCTTGCCTGTTCTGACGTCGAGCACCTTCGTGGGCCGAAGGGGCATCACGGGATCGCCGGTCAGCCGTCCGTCCGGCGACAGGCCGAGCCCGAAGAGCCTCGGGGACTCGCCCGCGGGTCCGGGACGCTGCCGTCCCCGGGCATCATAGAACCTGACGATCCGTCTCTTCTCTGCGTCCCTCAACATGATCAGGCTGCCGTCATGCGTCCACTGGGCGTCCTCGGTCCGGTCGGCGAACGGCGACTCGTGCGCCCCCTTCGACACCGGGTAGCTGCGCCAGGCCGACGTGCCGCCCGCCAGTCGGACGACGTAGTAGCCGGTGCGTTCGATGCCCCAGAACCTCCCGCGCAATGTCCAATAGAACGGGACATCCGAACCTCCCGGATCTGTTGACTTCCAGTTCTCCCCCTCCGCTGTCCTCTTGGCCACGTACGTGGTCACGGCGAGCTTGTCGCCCTGCGGCGACCAGGACAAACCGCCCGCACCATGGCCGAGGCCGATCCAGCGGGTGACCTTTCCGGTGCTCATGTCGACCAGGCCGACCCGCTTGGCGGGAAGCGGGCCTTCGAGTACGGCGGCGGTCTTCAGGCCAGGGGCGACGTCGATGTAGGCCCAGGGGGTCTTCTCGTACCGGCCGGTGCTGGTGTTGAGCAGATACCAGGTCCGCACGATCGGGTTCACGGAGTCGTGTTCGGAGCCCCAGCCCAGCGTGTAGTACGCGGACAGCGCGGTGTCCCCGGCGGCCACCTGGTGGAGCGGCGGGGTGTGGTTCAGATCGGTCACTATGTCGGCGTCGCTGAGGCGCGAGGGCAGCTTGCGTTCGGCACCGTCCGAATCCAGTGCCGACACCAGGAGCGCGGCGACGAGCACCGCCGCCGTCGCCATGGCGACGGCCGCCACCTTGCGGACGCGGCGCGCGCGCCGTACGCGCAGGACCTGTTCGGCGAAGTCGCCGGGCACGCGGGCACCTTCCACGGCGGACATCTCGTGGAGCGTCTCCCGCACCACCTGTTCCACGTTCATCGGGACACCTCCACCGCGGTGAGGCCGGAGCCGAGGGCCGGCCGGGTCAGTTCGGGCGCGATCTTGCACAGCCGTTCCAGGGACCGATGTGTCGTACTGCGCACGGTGCCCACCGAGCAGCCGAGCAGCCGGGCCACATCGGCCTCCGGCAGGTCCTCGAAGTACCGCAGGACCAGCACCGTTCGCTGGCGCCGGCTGAGGCGGGCGAGCGCGCCGCGTACGACGAGCCGCAGGTCGGCGGCGCCGGTGGCGTCCGCGGCCACGCCGTCCGGCGGGACGGGGACCGTGGTCTCGCGCCGTCGCCGGCGCAGCCGCCACCGGCTGATCTGCTGCCGGTACAGCACCTGCCGGACATAGGCCTCCGGCTCCTCGATGAGACGCCACCGGCCCGCGGCCTTGACGAGCGCGTTCTGCAGCAGGTCCTCCGCCTCACGCAGGTCCCCCGCGCTCAGCAGCACCGCGAGCTTCATCAGAGCGGACGACCGGAGCGTCACGAATTCTCTGAACTTTTCTTGCCCTAGGGCGTCCATCGTCACCTTCCGTGTCGATCGGATCGATCGGCACCCCCTATGACGCCTCTGGCAGCCCGGCACTATGCCGGGTGGACGGAGAACGAACAGACCGCGTTGGCGTCTATCTGCGGCGGCGTGCGAGAGGGGAGTCGTCGTCACGGCCGCAGCCGGACGGGGCCGCCGCACGGGCTCGCGGGAGGACCCTGGGGGCGGGTCGAGGAAGAGCCGACGTCCGGAACACTGCCCGGGTCCCGGCCGTAGTCTCGACGGGTGACCGAACGGAGTTCGTTGAGGGGCGTCTTCGACGAGGACGCCGAGCTGTACGACCGGGTCCGCCCGGGGTATCCCGGCGTGGTCTTCGACGATCTGGCCACGGTCGCGGGCCTGGGCCCCGGCGCGCGCGTGCTGGAGATCGGCTGCGGTACCGGGCAGGCCACCATGCCGCTCGCGGAGCGCGGCTTCCGCGTCACGGCCGTCGAGTTGGGCCCGTCGATGGCGGCGGTCGCCCGGCGCCGGCTGGCCGGGTTCCCGGGGGTCGAGGTGGTCGTCTCCGCGTTCGAGGACTGGCCGCTCCCTGACGAGCCGTTCGACGCCGTCGTCTCGGCCACGGCGTTCCATTGGATCGACCCCGCCGTGGCGGTCGTCAAGTCCGCCGACGCGCTGCGCCCCGGCGGGGTGCTGGCCGTCATCGGCACCCATCATGTGGACGGCGGCACCCGGGCGTTCTTCGCGGACGTGCAGGAGTGCTACGAGCGTTTCGACCCGGCGACGCCGCCGGGCCTGCGGCCGCGCGCGGCGGCCCAGGTGCCCGCCGACAGCGGGGAGACGGACCGCTCCGGGCGCTTCGGGCCGGCCGTCTTTCACCGCTATGAACGCGAACTGCCGTACACCACCGCCGAGTACCTCGACCTGCTGCTCAGCTACTCCAATCATCGCGCCCTGCCCGCGGCCCGGCGGGAAGCCCTGCTGGCCTGCATCCGGGCACTGGCCGACGGCCGGTACGGCGGTCGCGTCGTCAAGCGGTACCTGACGGAACTGCGGATCACCCGGCGGCGCTGACCGGCGGCCGGAGCCATCGGGACGGCCCTCATCCGGGGAACGGCCGCCTCAGGAGGACGAGCAGCGCCGCCTCCGCCACGTCGGGGTCGGGGTGCCCGCGCAGGGCGTCCGGTTCGGCGGGCCACGGAGCCGCCCACTCGGCGGACCGGCCGCCGTGGCCGACGAGGCGCGCCGCGCCGCGAGGAGCCCGGCCGTGGCGCCGGGACGCCCGGCCAGGGCGCGGGCGACCTCCAGGAGGGCCTTCAGGAAGTCCGGTGCGCCGTCCTGGGCGTAGTACCGCTCCTCGGCCTCCAGGGCGCCCGGATGGCGTTCGGCGAGCCGCAGGCAGTGGTCCCAGCGGGTCAGTCCGGCGTCGCCCTCGCACACCGCGGCCATGCCCGCGTCGAAGGCGACGCGGGTGGCGGCTCGCGGCAGCCCCGCGCGCTCCAGGGCGTCCGCGAACGCGTCGTGGACGGCCGGGGGACGGACCGGGTGGCCGGTGGCCAGGCGATCGAGGATGCGGAGCTCCCGTTGCTCGACGAGGGTGCCGAGCGCGCCCCGCAGCTCGCCGAGCGCGGCGTAGGACCGGGCGAGGGCGGTGAACCGCCCTTCCCGCGGCGATGCGCTCCTCGTACGGGCGTGCCGGGTCGGCGAGCGCTGCCGCCGGCGCGGCCGCGACGACCTCGTCGGCGCCGTGCGCGCCGCCAGTGCTGCCCAGGGTCGCGCAGACCTCGGTCACGACCGCCTCCGCGTCACCTTCACGCGTGACGTACAGTCAGGGGCCGCCGCACCGGGCGGCGCAGGGTGATCGCTCCCGTACCGGGCGGCCTCCGCAAGCGAATTACGCTTCCGCCCCGTCGGGTCCGCGGGTCGCCGAGATCGTCAGTCGTACGTAGTCCACGACCGGCTCCGGCAGGCGCTCGGCGACGGCGCGGACGAAGGCCTCGTGATCCTCGGCGGGAAGGCGTTCCAGCCGGCCGCCGAGAACGACGACGGCCAGGTAGGAGAGCAGTTGCGGGCCCGGCTCGAGACGGGCGGGGTCGGGCGTGAGGGCGACCTCGACTTCGGTGAACCCGGCTTCCCGCAGGCGCCGTTCGGTCTCCTGGACGCCCGCGAAGTTCCAGTCGGCGGGCTGCGGGCCGAGGACCTCGTCCGCGGCGGCCGAGACACCGGCGATGTTACCCCGTCCGCCGCATTCGGCGACGAGGCGTCCGCCGGGACGCAGAACGCGTGCGACGCCGCGGAAGAGCGCGGCGTGGTCGGGGATCCAGTGGAAGGTGGCGACGCTGGTGACGGCGTCCACCTTGCCCGTCACGGGGAGCGGACGGGTGATGTCGGCGTGCACGACCTCCACCCGGTCCAGGCGCCCGGCGAGGCGCCCGCGGAGCCGCTCCAGCATGCGCAGCGAGCCGTCGACGGCGACGACACGGCCGTACGGGAGCAGGCCGAGCAGCGCCTCCGTGTCGCGTCCGGTGCCGCAGCCCAGGTCGAGCACGCGCTCGTCGCCGCGCAGCGCGAGGCGGTCGAGGATCCTGCGGCCCCACTGCGCGTGGGGCAGCGGCAGGCTGTCGTATGTGGTGGCGTCCCATTCCCGCGTCATGACCTCCACGCTAGCCACGGGAGTCCATTAACTGATACCCATATCTCACATAGTGATCAACGGGAGAGCCGTGGACGACAGCGGAGGAACGCGCATGACGGCGATCGAGGTACGGCCCGTGGGATGGGTGACCGGCGGCCGCGCGCCGGTCGAGGACGACGACTGGGGCGGCGTCGAGGCGGCGATCCGGCTGGACGGGGAGCGCTTCGGGCCCGAGGCGCTGTACGGCCTGGACACCTTCTCCCATCTGGAGGTGGTCTTCCACTTCGACCGGGTCCCCGAGGAGCGGGTGGAGACCGGCGCGCGCCATCCGCGCGGCAACGAGCGATGGCCGCTGATCGGCATCTTCGCCCAGCGCGGCAAGAACCGGCCCAATCGTCTGGGGGTGTCCCGCTGCAAGATCTTGCGGGTCGAGGGACTGGACGTCCACGTCGCCGGGCTGGACGCGGTCGATGGCACGCCCGTGCTCGACCTCAAGCCGTGGATGGCCGAGTTCGGACCGCGTGACGCGGCCTTCCAGCCCTCATGGGCCACCGAGTTGATGCGTGACTACTACTGAGCGTCCCCGCGCGGGACCCCTTTACCACCCTGTCATGTCCCAGTAATCTCATGAAGCTTCTTGCAGCAACTTGCAGGAATCTCACGGCTGTTCCTTTCGTGGCGCGCGGGAGGGCCTGCCTCACCCGCACCGGCCGCCGCCCACGGCGGCCCCTGCCCGAGGAGCCCCCGTATGACCCGACCCGCGCGCCCTGGACGCCATCGCGCGCTGCGCACCGTGCTGTTGCTCGTCGGCGGCCTGCTGACCGGCCTGCTCCCGACGGGCCTGTCCTTCGCCGCCACTTCGGCGACGGTCTACTACCGTCCGGCCTCCGCCTGGACCTCCGTCAACCTCCACTACGCGCCCACCGGCGGTTCCTGGACCACCGTGCCGGGCGTCGCCATGGATGCGGCCTGCCCCGGCTGGTACTCCAGGACCGTCGACCTGGGCGGAGCCGGCGGGCTCTCCGCCGCCTTCACCAACGGCAGCGGCGCCTGGGACAACAACGGCGGCCGCGATTACCGGCTCGCCACCGGCACCAGCACCGTCTCCTCCGGGGCGGTGACCACGGTCGACCCGTGTGCCGACGCCGCACCGACCAGCGCGACCGTGTACTACGCGACCGGCAACCGTGACTGGCCGTCGTACTACCTCCACTGGGCCCCCACCGGCGGCTCCTGGACCACTCCACCCGGTACGCGGATGGCCGCGGCGTGCGCCGGCTGGGTCAGGCTGACCGTGGACCTGGGCACGGCGACCGACTGGCAGGCCACCTTCACCAACGGCAGCGGCACCTGGGACAACAACGGCGGCGGCAACTACCGGCTCGGCACCGGCACGATCACCGTCAAGGACGGCGCCGTCGCCCACAGCGACCCGTGCGACGGCACCGGCGAACCGTCCGGTCACGACGCCACCGTCTACTACGCGACGGACACCGTCGGCTGGAGCACGTACAACCTGCACTGGGCGCCGGCCGGCGGCGCCTGGACGGCCGTCCCCGGCGTCGCCATGGAGGCCGCCTGCACCGGCTGGGTGCGCAGGACCGTCGACCTGGGCACCGCGACCGACTGGCAGGCAGCGTTCAACAACGGAAACGGCACCTGGGACAACAACAACGGCGGCAACTACCAGCTCACCGAGGGCGTCAGCACGGTCAGGAACAGGGTCGTGACGCGCGACGCCGACGACCCGTGCGCCGCGTCCGAGCCGGACACGACCGCGCCCGGCGTCCCCACCGGGGTGACCGCGAAGGCGACGGGCACCGCGGTCGTGGTGAGCTGGACCGCCTCCACCGACGACACCGGCGTCACCGGCTACGAGGTCACCCGCACCGGCGGCACCAAGGGCACGTCGATCGCGCACGTCGGCTCGACCGTGACGAGCCAGACCGGTCTGGAGGAACGCACCGCCTACACCTACACCGTCAAGGCGCTCGACGCCGCCGGCAATGCCTCGGCCGCCTCGGCCCCTGCCACGGTCACCACCGGCGAGGCCCCGCGGACCACCCCGGGCGAGCCGCTGGGCGGCGACCCGCGCAAGGATCCGATCTACTTCGTCCTCACCGCCCGCTTCTACGACGGCGACACCTCCAACGACCGCGGCGGCAGCCAGCACGTGAAGTCCGGCAACGCCGCCGGGGGCGACCCCATGTTCCGCGGCGACTTCAAGGGGCTGGTCGACAAGCTCGACTACGTCAAGGGCCTCGGCTTCTCCGCGATCTGGATCACGCCCGTCGTCCTCAACCGCTCGGACTACGACTACCACGGCTACCACGGCTGGGACTTCTACCGGGTCGACCCCCGCCTGGAGTCGGCAGGCGCCTCCTACCAGGACCTGATCAACGCCGCGCACGCCAAGGGCATCAAGGTCTACCAGGACGTCGTCTACAACCACAGTTCGCGCTGGGGCGCCAAGGGCCTGTTCACGCCCACCGTGTACGGCGTGCGCGACGCCCAGTGGAGCTGGTACTACGACCAGAGGCAGGACGGCTTCGAGTACGACGGCCTGACGGTCGAGCCGGTCTCCGGCAAGTCGTACTACAACGGTGACCTGTGGTCGACCGCCGAGCCCACCGGAAACACCTGCGTCAACTGGGGCGTGCCCACCGGCGGGAGGAGCGCTGAGGGCTACACCCTCTACAACTGCCAGTGGCCGAGCCCGACCTCGGGCATGTTCCCCGCGAAGTACTACCACCGGTGCTGGATCGGCAACTGGGAGGGCGAGGACTCCCGCAGCTGCTGGCTGCACGAGGACCTGGCCGACTTCAACACCGAGAACCCCCAGGTGCAGAACTACCTCATCGGCGCCTACGACAAGTACATCGGCATGGGCGTGGACGGCTTCCGGATCGACACCGCCGTGCACATCCCGCGCGTCACCTGGAACCGCCGTTTCCTGCCCGCCATATACGACGAGGTGACGGCACGGTTCGGAGCAGAGAAGGCGAAGGACTTCTTCGTCTTCGGGGAGGTCGCGGCGTTCGTCAACGACAAGTGGAACCGCGGCTCGGTCAACCACTCGGCGCAGTTCTACACGTGGAAGGAGCGCAGGGCCTACAGCGACGACGACACCGCCGCACTGGAGCAGTACACCTACGAGGAGCAGCTCGGCACCGGCAACCAGCCGGTCTCCGACAACGCCTTCCTGAACGGCAACAGCTACCACGCCCCGGACCACAGCCGGTTCTCCGGGATGAACGTCATCGACATGCGGATGCACATGAACTTCGGCTCCGCGTCGAACGCCTTCAACAACGGCAGGGACTCCGACGACAGCACCAATGACGCGACCTACAACGTCGTCTACGTCGACAGCCACGACTACGGACCGAACAAGTCGTCCTTCCGCTACGCCGAGGGCACCGACGCGTGGGCCGAGAACATGTCGCTGATGTGGACCTTCCGCGGTATTCCGACGCTCTACTACGGGTCGGAGATCGAGTTCCAGAAGGGCAAGCAGATCGACTGCGGTCCGACCTGTCCGCTGGCCTCCACCGGCCGTGCCTACTACGGGGCGCACCTGGAGGGCGACGTCACCGCCTCCGGCTTCGGCAGCGTGGGCTCGGCGTCCGGGCAGGTGGCCACGACGCTCACGCAGCCGCTGGTCAAGCATGTGCAGCGGCTGAACCAGATCCGGCGGGCGGTCCCGGCGCTGCAGACGGGCCAGTACTCGACCGCCGGGGTCAGCGGCGAGATGGCCTTCAAGCGCCGCTACACCGATGCCGCCACCGGGGTGGACAGCTTCGCCCTGGTCACGGTCAGCGGCGGCGCCACGTTCACCGGGATCCCCAACGGCACGTACAAGGACGCGGTGACCGGCGCGGTGAGGACCGTGACCGGCGGGAGCCTGTCGGTCGATGCGCCGGGCAAGGGCAACCTGCGCGTGTACGTCCTCGACCTGGGCGGGGGCAATGCCGCGCCGGGCAAGGTCGGCGCGGACGGGCCCTACCTGAAGTGACGGGCCGCGCCCGCCGCCGCGGTCGGCGCCGCGGCGGCGGGCCGGCGGGCGCGGGCGCGGGCAGGACCCGGACACCATCCGGGGCATGCGGAACGCCCCGGGGCGGCGGCGGCATCCGGGTGAGGTCTGCGGCCCGTCCGGCGTGTCCTCTCCACGCGAGCCGGTCATATGAGCTGATGTTCATTTCATGGGTTCACGCCGTGCGGCCAAGCACGCGCGCCGCCGCGCGGCCGGACGTCCGCGGCACACCGCGCGCGTCTGGGCGACGGCCGCGGGGGCGGCCGGTGTCGTCGCCCTGGCCGCCCTCGGGGTGCACAGCGCGATCATCCACACCGACCCGCCCTCGATCCACGCCCGCCCGGCGCCGAGCCCCCAGCTCATGCCCTTCCCCGATCTCGCCGCCCGGGCCAGGCTGCAGCGCGTCCCGCTCTACCCGGCCCACGAGCCGGCCATCGTCCCGCGCAAGAGCTGGGGGGCCGACGAGTCGCTGCGCACCGAGCCCCCGCACTACAGCACCACGGTCAAGGCGGTGTTCCTGCACCACACGGACAGCGGCAACGACTACAAGTGCGCGGACGTGCCCCGGATCATCCGTGACATCTACTCCGGACACATCCAGAGCCGCCACTGGGACGACGTCGCCTACAACTTCTTCGTCGACAAGTGCGGCACGATCTACGAGGGGCGCGCCGGCGGCTCCGACCGCCCCGTCACCGGGGCGCACTCGATCGGCTTCAACAAGGACACCATGGGGATCGCCGCGATCGGCACCTACGACGCCAAGGGCAGCGTCCCGCAGGCGATGGCCGAGGCGATCGCCCGGATCGCCGCCTGGAAGCTCGGGCTGTCCGACGTCGACCCCCGGGGCGAGGTCACCCTGGTGTCCAGCAGCAGCAAGAGCCGGTTCAAGAAGGGCGAGCGGGCGGTCTTCCACGTCATCGCCGGCCACCGCGACGCCTACATGACCGACTGTCCCGGCAAGGAGCTGTACGCCGAGCTCCCGGAGATCCGCACCGAGGCCGCCAGGCTGCAGGGCCGGCCCCCGCTGCGCACCGCGAAGAGCAAGGGCTGACCCGTCCGCCCCGGGTCAGCGGGGCGCGAGCGCCAGCAGCGCGACGTCGTCGCCCACCGCGCCCGCGTACCGGCGCAGATCCTCCCAGACCCCGTCGACGACCGCCTCGGGGGAGCGGGCGGCGCCCTCCGCCAGCCTGGCGGCGAGGCGTTCGGCGAGCGGGTAGAAGGCGCCCGAGGCGTCGCGCGCCTCGGTGACGCCGTCGGTGTACGCGAGGATCACGTCCCCCGGCAGCAGGGTCACCACCGAGGGCAGGGCCGGGGCCTGTCCCGGCAGGCCGGCGCCCAGCGGCGGCCCCGGATCGCACTCCAGCTCCCGCACCTGGCGGCCGCGCAGCAGCAGCGCGGGCGGATGCCCCTGGCAGACCAGCCGCACCCACGACCCGTCGTCGGGGAACTCCATCAGCAGGGCGGTGGCGAACAACTCGGCGTTGCCGGCGGCGTCCAGGGCGAGCCGCCGTTCGAGGCGCCCCGCCACGCCGCGCAGCTCCCGCTGGTCGAGCACCGCCTCGCGGAACGCGCCGAGCAGTGCCGCGACCGTGCCGACGGCGGCAAGTCCGTGTCCCTGGACGTCGGCCACCAGCGCCCGTACGACGCCATGGGGCCCGGGCCGTACGTCGTAGAGGTCACCGCCCACCAGGGTGCCGCGCTGCGCGGCCCGGTACAGGGCGGCGCAGCGCACCTCCCCCACCGTGCCCGGCACCGGGGCGAGGACGGCGAGCTGCGCGGCCTCGGCCACCGACCGGGCCAGCACCAGGCGTCCCCGGAAGCGCTGCTGCAGGGCGGCGATGACCACGCTCAGGACACCGATGAGGACGACCGCGCCGAGCTCGGCGCCGACCAGGGTCCCGGGGCCCACCACGGGGAGCTCCATGACGACCACGACGGCGGCGGCCACGACCGCGGTGCCCGCCACGCCGTAGCCGAGCGCGGCGAGCGGGGCGACGGCGGCGTAGTAGGCGCCGAGCTCCACGTCGCCGGGGGTGACGCCCTGAGCCAGGACCAGCGCGGCGAGCAGGACGATCGGCAGCAGGCGCAGCCAGCGCGGCGGCGCCCCGATCCGCAGTGTGCCGTCCTCGGCCGTGGCCGTGCCCATGCAGGCACGGTAACCGCGGGCGGCGCGGGCCGCGCGTCTCAGCCGGCGGGCGCGACAGCCGTCCCGACGAGTTCGGGGTGGTGCCTGCGGGCGACCTCCGGGTGGGCGCGCAGCCAGCCCTTGAGCTCGTTGCGGCCGTACTCGGCGAAGAGCGGATTGGCCGGGTCCCGGGTGGCGCCGGGCGCGCGGTGGGCGTGCTCGAACGGGAGCGGGGCCACGCGCGCGTCGAGGCGGGGGTTGTAGAAGAAGGGCACCGAGTAGCGCTCGCGGGCGCCGGCCGGGCTGACCACGCGGTGGTTGGTGGCCTTGAGGTAGCCGTCGGTGGCGACCTCCAGCAGCTCGCCCAGGTTGACGACGAAGGCGCCGGGCAGCGGCGGCACATCGTGGAAGCGGCCGTCGGAGCGCTCCACCTGCAGGCCGCCGACCTCGTCCTGGAGCAGCAGGGTGAGGAAGCCGTAGTCCTTGTGAGCGCCGACGCCCTGGTCGTCGCCGGTGGGTGCGGTGCCCGGGTAGCGGACGAGCTTCAGGTGCAGGTGCGGCTCGTCGGCGAAGGCCGCGTCGTAGAAGTCCTCGGGGGCGCCGATGGCGGCGAGCAGTTCGTGCAGCAGCCGGTGGGCGACGCCGCTGAGCCGGTCGATCCAGGCCAGCGAGAGTTCACGGAGCTCGGGCAGGTCGGCGGGCCACTGGTTGGGACCCTCCAGCCACCAGTACGCGGGCTCGCCCGCGGCCGGTACGTGCTGCGGGCGCTCGGCGCCGATGTCGAGCTGGTCGCGCCAGTCCCGGCTGCCGCCGGTGCGCTCGTCGCCGGTGCGGGTGTAGCCGCGGAAGTGCGGGGAGTTCAGGTTGCCGATGGCGAGCCGGTCGGCCTCGGGCAGGGAGAAGAACGCGCGGATCGCCCGCATCAGGGCGGCGGTCTCGTCGGCGGTCACGCCGTGACCGGTGAGCTGGAAGAAGCCGACCTCGTGGGCGGCGGAGTGCAGTTCGCGGTGGAGACGGGCACGTGCCTCGGGGCCGCGGTCCGCGGCGGAGAGGTCGATCACGGGGAGCTGGAGCGTCATGGTGTGTTGTCCGCAGGGTGAGGACCCGGCATGCCGGTGGTGACCGGGTGCTGCGCGACGGGGCCACGGTGGGGCGGCGTCGCGGGGCCGGGCGGGAGGAAGGGGGGCGGGGTGGGATCAGCCGCTGCGGCGACAGGACATGCTCGTGACGCGGACGAAGTCCACATGACGGCGGCGCACGAGCAAGAGCATGGGCCAAGGGTACTGCGCAGCGTCATTCGCGTCGGTGACGCATGTCACGCGGCCCCATGAGCCGACAGGTACAGGCGTGGGGTGACGCCATGGTCGCGCGCGGTACGGGCGGCAACGATGTGGCGGCAGCCATCCCCGAACTGCGAATGGAGGCTCCCCATGCGCCCCTGGAGAGGCGTCCCCCTGCTCGCCGCCGCCCTGCTCGCGCTCGGCGCCGCCGCGGTCCCCGCCGGCGCGGAGGCGGCCGCGGGTACGGCAGGCCACTGCGCCCGGCTGGACCGGGTCGTCGTGCCCGGCGCCGAGCGCCAGCAGAAGGCCTGCCTGCCCGACATGACGACCACCGCGCTGGCGGGCACCGCGTACACCGACACCGCCGACCAGGCGGGCCTGGCGGCGGCCGGCACCGCCCGTCCGTCCGGCGTGCCGGGCGTGCAGGTCGACGGCTACTTCCCGGACACGTCGGGCTTCAACACCACGCACGGCTGGCAGCACGACGCCCAGTTCGTGCTGCGCCTGCCGGACCGCTGGAACGGCGGCCTGATCGTCACCGGCGCGCCCGGCACCCGCAAGCAGTACTCGCTCGACGTCCTGATCTCCGACTGGGCGATCGCGCGCGGCTACGCCTTCGCCTCCACCGACAAGGGCAACAGCGGACCGGACTTCTACACCGACGGCCGCCGCCCGGGTGACGCGCTGGCCGAGTGGAACCGGCGCACGACCCAGCTCACGGTGGCCGCGAAGGCGGCGGTGGCCTCGCGCTACGGCCGCGTGCCGCACCGTACGTACATGACCGGCATCTCCAACGGGGGCTACCTCACCCGCTGGCAGCTGGAGCACCACCCGGCCCTCTACGACGGCGGTGTGGACTGGGAGGGCACCCTCTGGACGGCGGACGGCCCCAACCTGCTGACCTCGCTGCCGGTCACGGTGGCCCGCGCCCAGGGCCGGGCCGGCGACGCCGACCTGCTGGCGGCCGGGTTCGCGCCGGGCTCGGAGTTCCTGTGGGCCTACCACCAGCAGGCCTACTGGGGTCTGACGCAGAAGGTGTACCGCGCCGAGTTCGACCCCTCCTACGACCCCGCGTGCCCGGGCGCGAGCGCGGGTGCGACCGTGCCGGACATCCTGGCCCCCTGCGCGTCGGACGCCGACTACGACTACGCGGCGCGCCCGGCCGCCGTGCACCGGGCCGTCGGCCGGGTGTCGCTGTCCGGGCGCATCGGCAAGCCGATGATCACGCTGCACGGCACCCTGGACACGCTGCTGCCGATCGCGACCGACTCGGACGTCTACGCGCGCATGATCGACTCCGCGGGGCGGGGCGGTCTGCACCGCTACTACACGATCGAGGGCGGCAACCACGTCGACGGGCTGTACGACACGTATCCGGACCGGCTGCGCCCGATCCTGCCCTGCTACCGGGCCACGTTCGACGCGCTGACCTCGTGGGTGGAGCAGGGCCGGACGCCGCCCGCGGACCGCACGGTGCCCCGGCCGGCCGGCGGCGACGTGGTCAACTCCTGCGCGCTGTCCTGAGGTCAGACCCGCTCGAGCGGACGGTGCGGCCCTTCGGGGAGCTCGACGGCGATCGGGTCGCCGGGCCGCACCTCCCCGCCGCGCAGGACCACGCCCATGATCCCGCCCTTGCGGACGACCGCGCCGTGCTCGTCCCGGCCGACGACCTGCTTGAGCAGGCCCTGCCGGAAGCCGTCGATCTGCAGGCAGGGGTTGCGCAGCCCGGTCACCTCGACGACGGCCTCCGCGCCGAGCCGCAGCCGCGTCCCGACGGGCAGGCCCAGCAGGTCGACGCCGCGCGTGGTGACGTTTTCGCCGAGCTCGCCCGGGGCGACCTCGAAGCCCGCCGTGAGCAGCTCGTCGTGCAGCTCGCCGTGGATGAGATGGACCTGGCGCAGGTTGGGCTGCGTCGGGTCCTGGGCCACCTGCGACCGGTGCTGCACCGTCACCCCGAGGTGGGCGTCGCCCTCCACGCCGAGCCCGGCCAGCAGCCGGATCCTGTCGCGGGCGGGCTTGCTGAAGTGGTGTCCCTCGTCGCGGCTGACGGCGGTGACGGTCGCGGTCATGCTCCCCCTCGGTCGGTCGTGCGCCCGGTCATTCTAACGAAGCAATTCATTGAACTTTCAATGATAGGGGCGTAATCTGACGCCATGCCTGTTCGCCGTTTGAACCACGCCGTGCTCTACATCCGTGACGTCGCGCGCTCCGTCGAGTTCTACACCGCCGTGTTCGGCTTCAAGGTCGACGCGGAGATCCCCGGCCGCGCCGCCTTCCTGAGCGCCGAGGACACCCTCAACGACCACGACCTCGGACTCTTCGCCATCGGCCCGGACGCACCCGGCCCCGAGCAGGGCCGCGTCGGGCTCTACCACCTGGCCTGGGAGGTCGGCACGCTCCGCGAACTGGCCGACACCGCCCGGCTGCTCACTGACCGGGGCGCGCTCGTGGGCTCCAGCGACCACGTCGTGTCGAAGTCGCTGTACGCCAAGGACCCCGACGGCAACGAGTTCGAGGTCATGTGGCGCGTCCCCCGCGAGGACTGGCCCGAGGACCAGGGAGTCACCCGCCCCCTCCCCCTCGACCTGCAGGCGTCGCTGGACCGCTGGGGCCCCGACCTCAGGACCGGCGCCGCCGCGGGCTCGGTCACCTGAGCGGCACCCCGCGCGCCGTCACCTGCCGATCTGACGCCTGCCGGAGCGGCGCAGCCTGCGCCGCTGGGAGGGGTCCAGGGTGAGGTAGGCGGCCACGGGGACGCCCACGATGACCAGCAGGGCCAGCCATGCGGGTAGCACCCACAACAGGATCAGGCCGACGGCCACGCCGCCGACGGCGACCTTCGCGCGATTGGACATCTTCCCGCCTCCGTCTGCGGCACGTGCCGCACTCACTGGGGTAAACGCGGCATCACCCGCGTCGGTTCCCCCGCACGGCGCGCCCTGCCCGGTGCCGGGCAGGGCGCGACCGCCGCGGTCTCACTCGTGGTGGCGTTCGGTCAGTTCCCTGGGTTCCTGCGGGGGCGCGTCCGGCGCCGCCGTGCGCTCGGGGGCGCTCTCCTGGCGCTCGGGGGCGGCCGGCCGATCGCGGCGGCGGGCCGCCTCGGCGCGCACGAGCGCGCCCAGGGCTGCGTAGATGTCCACGGGCATGGTGGGGTCCTCCTGCGGGGTTCGTCCTGCTGACGGGCATGGCCGCGCAGCGGTCCGCCGCACGGGCGGCGGCCGCGGGGCGCCGTCAGCAGCGCAGGACGAGGTGCAGGTGGTCGGGTCTGCCCGCGGGGGCGACGTGCCGGGCGGGACCGCGGAGCGCGGCACCGACGGGGTCCGGGGGGCAGGTGTCGTGGACGACGTCGTCCGCCGCGTGCCCCTGGACGGTTCCGGCCCGCTGCTGGGGGCCGGCCTGCGGGGCGGTCCGCCGCCCGACGCTCGCCGGGAGGTGCTGCGTCTGCTTGCCCCGGTCGTCCGTGGCGACGGCGACGGCCGCCGTCGGCTCCAGCGGCTGCAGGGCCGCGACCCCCGGTGCGCACAGCGCGTGGAGCAGACACACGAGTGCGGCGAACAGCCCGACCGCGGCCCCTGCGAACCCTGCCGGGACCCGACGGGAACGTCCCGCTGCGGCATGCGGCATGCGCTGCTCCTCCGGATGCGTACCCCTCACTCTTAGCCGGGCACGCACCCGAACCCCGCGGCACGCTACGCCGATCGACGCACGCGTTCACCCGGTGGACGCAATGCGGGCGCTGCGCGGGCGGGCCGTTTGTTCGTGTGCGGCTCGTTTGTGGTTGCGGTTGGGGGTTTTCCCCGCCCGCCCGCCCGTTGCCCCGGTCGGTCAGTGACCGCCTCGCTGCGTGCGTTGGGGGTCGGGGCCGCGCCGGCGCACGTCCTCAGCGCTCGCGGATTCGCCGGATCATTCCGTCCCCGGCATCACCGCTCGTCGCTTCCGGGCGCACCCCGCCACACCCCCTCCCGTCGTATGGGCGCATGACGGCCGGAGGGGGGCGAGGAGGCAATCCGGGGTCACCCCGGACTCCTCCAGGTTGCGTCCTTGGAAGTGGTGTACGGGTTCCCCACCTGATCCGGGTGTTTGTCCCGGCGTCGGAGTGAGTGCCCGGATATAGAGACGGCCACCG
>NZ_JBHYMQ010000033.1:0-81344 GCF_042742985.1 Streptomyces sp. NPDC058864
GCCCGGGGCGTCACCCGGGTCACCTGGTCGTCCGGGGTGCTCCCCCGCGCGTCCGCCTCGTCCCGCTCGGTCGCGGCGGCCCGCAGGGCACCCACGAACTCCAGACAGGAGTCGTGACGGTCCTCGGGGACCTTCGCGAGCGCCTTGGCCATGACGTCGTCCATGGCCGCAGGGATGTCCGGCCGCCGCTCGGTGAGGGGTGGCGGCTGGTCGTACTGGTGCGCCCACAGCAGCGCCATGTCCTCCTCGCGCTCGAAGGGCAGGCCCCCTGTCAGGCTCTCGTAGACGACGCAGGCGAGGCTGTAGAGATCGCAGCGGCCGTCCACCGGGCGCCCGGAGATCTGCTCCGGCGCCACGTAGTCCAGGGTGCCGACGAACTCACCGACGGTGGTGAACCCGGTCAGTGACAGCGATTTCTTCGTCAGCCCGAAATCCGTCAGGTAGACGTGCTCGGGGTGGTCGCTGTCGGTGCCCTTGGCGACGAGCACGTTCCCCGGTTTCACGTCGCGGTGCACCAGGTCGTGCTCGTGCGCCGCGTCCAGCGCGGAGGCAACCTGGCCGGCGATGCGCAGGGCCGTCGTGACGGGCAGTGGACCGTCACGGTCGAACAGCGCCCGCAGGTCGAGGCCCGAGACGTAACGCATCGCGATGTAGAGGACACCGTCGGTCTCCCCGGCCTCGAATATCGGCACGATGTGGGGGTGGTCGATCGCGGCCGCCACCCGTGACTCGTGGGTGAAGCGGCGGCGGAAGGTGTCGTTGCGGGCCAGCTCGGGGGCGAGCAGTTTCAGCGCAACCGTGCGGTCGAGCCGGAGGTCCCGGGCGCAGTACACCACGGCCATGCCGCCGCGGCCGATCTCCCGCTCCACGCGGTAACCGGCGATCTGGGCCCCGATGAGCCCGGAGGACCGCCCGGCGTACACGCTCACGTCATGCGGAATCGAATTCATCGCGTACCACCGCCACGCGGCCGGACGTCGGAGAACTTTCCCCGCTCCTTTTCTGCAGTCTATCGACCGGGCCCCGGCACTTCGCGGCCACGCGTTTCCCCGGCGGGCTGAGGTACAGTTCCCGGGTCCTGTCGTCTCCGATAGAGGTGGACGTTGCTCATCTGAGGTCCGCGATCATCGCGCGCACGGCCCCGCCGCCGTACGCCGGTCACGCCGCAGCCGGCCTTTCCGCCGCCCGTGACCCCGCGCGCATGCGACCTCGGTGCACGAGCCGTCCCCGTTCCCGGTGGACCGCACCCTTCCCCGTCCCGGCACGGTCGCCGCGTGGTGCTCGCACACGAAGCCCGCCATCCCTGCGCCTGCGACTGCGAGGACCATCATGTCCACCCCCATCACCGTGACCGGCCCGTCCCTGGGCTGCTCCGCCCTGTCCTTCCGGTGGCCGGACGGCACACCCGTGGTCGACGGGCTCTCGCTGACCGTCGGCCGCGGCCGCACCGGGCTGGTCGGTGCCAACGGCACCGGCAAGTCCACCCTGCTGAAGCTGCTGGCCGGCCGGCTGCGGCCCACCCGGGGGTCGGTGACCGTCGGCGGCAGCCTCGCCTACCTGCCCCAGGACGTCACCCTGGACACCGCGCTCCGCGTCGACCAGGCCCTCGGCATCGCGGAGCGGCGCGCCGCCCTGCGGGCCATCGAGGCGGGGGACGTCGGCGAGGAGCACTTCGAGACCGTCGGCGACGACTGGGACGTCGAGGAACGCGCCCTGGCGACGCTTGGCTCCCTGGGGCTCGGCGGCCTCGGACTGGACCGCACCGTCGGCCGGATGTCCGGCGGCGAGACGGTCCTGCTGCGGCTCGCCGCACTGCTGCTGCGCCGCCCCGACGTCCTCCTGCTCGACGAACCCACCAACAACCTCGACCTCTTCGCCCGGCGCCGCCTCCACGAGACCGTCGGTTCCTGGCGCTCCGGCGTCCTGGTCGTGGTCAGCCACGACCGTGAGCTGCTGGAACGCGTGGACCGCGTCGCCGAACTGCACGCGGGCTCCGTGACCTGGTACGGCGGCGGGTGGTCGGACTACGAGGAGGCCGTGGCGGCCCAGCAGGAGACGGCCGGGCGCGCGCTGCGCGCCGCCGAGGCCGACGTGCGCCGACAGCGGCGCGAACTGGAGGAGGCGCGGATCGCGTCGGACCGCCGCCAGAGGCACAGCCGGAAGATGGACGCCCAGCGGCGCGCCTCGCGCATCGTCGCGGGCGAGCGCAAGCGCTCCGCGCAGGAGTCCGCCGACCGGCTCCGCGGTGTGCAGGAGGACCGGCTCGCCGAGGCGCGCGAACGCCGCGAGGCGGCGGCGGACGCGCTCCGCGACGAGGCGGAGATCCGGGTCGACCTGCCGCGGACCGCGGTCCCGGCCGGTCGCACCGTACTGACCCTGCGGGGACTGCGGCCGCGCTTCGGCAGGCTGCGCGAGGGCGACCTCCACGTCCACGGGCCGGAACGCGTGGCGCTGGTCGGCCGCAACGGTGCCGGCAAGACGACGCTGTTGCGCACCCTCACCGGGGAACTCGCGCCGCTGTCGGGCGAGGCGAGGACGCACGTGCCGCTGCGGTTCCTGCCGCAGCGCCTCGACGTCCTCGACGAGGAGCTGAGCGTGGCCGCCAACGTCGCCCGGGTGGCCCCCGGGGTCTCCGAGAACGAGATCCGCGCCCGGCTCGCGCGGTTCCTGTTCCGCGGGACCCGCGCCGAACAGCCCGCGGGCACCCTCTCCGGCGGAGAGCGCTTCCGCGCCGCCCTGGCGGCGTCGCTGCTCGCCGCGCCGGCCCCGCAACTGCTGATCCTGGACGAGCCCACCAACAACCTCGACGTGGCCGGTGTCCGTCAGTTGACGACCGCCCTCGCGTCCTTCCGGGGCGCACTCGTCATCGCCGGCCACGACCTGCCGTTCCTGGAGTCGGTCGGCATCACGCGCTGGCTGCTCGTGGGCGAGGAGCTCCGGGAGACCACCGCCGAGGAGGTGCGGGACCTGCTGCGGGACCGCGGCGAGGGCTGATCGCGGGAACGCCCCGCCGCCCCGGGGCGGTCCCGCGAGCCGCCGCCGTCAGCGTTCCGCGTCCGCCGTCCTCTGCGCCGGTACGGCGAGCGAACGGCGGCGCAGCAGGGTGGGGTTGACGGTGGACGGCGGCCTGCGCAACCGGGTCGCCCGCTCGTAGTCGTGGGCGTAGCCGAGGAGCAGCGGCTCGCTCCACGCCCGGCCCAGGAAGGTGATGTTGAACGGGCGGCGGTTGGCGGCGAGGTAGCCGGCGGGGACGGTGACCGAGGGGTAGCCGGCCTTGGCTCCGATGGACGAACTGCCGCTGTTCACGAACAGCAGGGCGGTGACGTCGTGTTCGGCCATGAGGGCGTCGATGCGGTCCTTGCTCTCCGCCAGGTCACGGGCGCGGGCCGCCTCGTACTCGACGGTGTCCGCGCTGTCCGGCCCGAGGTCCCTGGCCTGTGCGGCGACGGCGAGCGTCTGCCCGAACTTCAGGGCCACGTCCGCCTGGGCCTCGTTGCCGGCGATCACGTCGGCGAGCGTGCGCACCGGCGCGCCCTCGGGCAGCCGCGCGAGGTAGGCGTTGAGGTCGCGCTTGAACTCGTGGCTCAGCACCGGCGAGGCGACGTCGTACCGGCGGCGCGCCTCGATGCCGAGGTCGACGAGTTCGGCGCCGCGGCGCGCCAGAGCCTCCAGGGCCGCGTCCCACAGCGCCCGTTCGTCCGTGCCGTCCTGCGGGGTCTGTTCCGCGACGACGCCGATGCGCGCGCCGCGCAGGGCGTCCGGGGACAGGTCGGCGGTGAAGTCGTGGCCTTCCAGGGGGTTGCCCGCGGTGGCCGGGTCCTCGGGATCGGTGCCGGTGACGACGGTGAGCAGGGCGGCGGCGTCCGCGACGGTCCGGGTCATCGGGCCCGCGGTGTCCTGGCTGGAGGCGATGGGCACGATGCCGGTACGGCTGACGAGGCCGAGGGTGGGCTTCACCCCGACGCCCGACGTGGCCGACGCCGGGCTGAGGATGGACCCGTCGGTCTCCGTGCCGATGGTGACGGCGGCCAGTCCTGCCGCCGCGGCGACCCCGGAACCGGCGCTGGAACCGCTCGGGGTCTCGCTCAGGTCGTACGGGTTGAGCACCTGACCGGCCAGTGAGCTGTAACCGCTGGGCATGCCGACGGTGAGGTAGTTGGCGAACTCGGTGAGGTTCGCCTTGCCGAGGATCACCGCCCCCGCCTCGCGCAGCCGGGTCACCAGCGGGGCGTCCTGGGCGGGGTGGGAGCCGGCGAGCACCACCGAGCAGGCGGTGGTCGGCATGCCGAGGACGTCGATGTTGTCCTTCACGAGCACCGGTATGCCGAGCAGCGGCCCGCCGGGGTCGCCGCCGGCCCTGCGTGCGTCGGCCGCCGCGGCCTCCTCCAGCGCGGCGGGATTGACGCAGCGCACCGCGTTCAGGGCCGGTCCGCCGACGTCGAGGTCCTCGATGCGGCGCAGGTAGGCGCGGGTGAGGGAGACGCTGGTGATGCGCCCCGAGGCCATCAGCGCGGTCAGTTCGGCGACCGTCGCGACCTCCAGGTCGGCGGGGAACGCCTCGTGCTGCGCCGGGTCGGCGGCGTCGGTCCTGCTGCCTGCCGCAGCCGGTTCGGGGCCGGTGTTGACGTTGATGTCGCCCTCCAGGGTGAGCGGTGCGCTGACGCGACCGGGGTCCGTACGCCCCGCTCGGCCGTCCCGCGGGGCGGCACCATCATCCCCGTCGTCCTCACAGGAAGCGGCGGATGGGCGCGGTTGCCACTTCCTGGGCCCGCTCCATTACCGGCCGGCCGCGCCAGCGGGTGCCGTCGACGGGGTCGCTGCGCAGCAGGTCCTCGTCGAAGTGGGCGTCGAGGACCGAGGTGAACGACTCGTCGAGCACCGCCAGCATGACCTCCTCGTCGTGGTCGAGGGAGCGGCGGTTGAAGTTGGTCGAGCCGATGAGGGTGGCGACCCCGTCCATGGTGATGACCTTGGCGTGCATCATCGTCGGCCGGTAGTGCCAGATCCGCACGCCGCAATCGAGGAGCCGCTGGTAGTAGCGCTGCCCGGCGAGCTGGCAGACGCGCTTGTCGGTGTGCGGGCCGGGCAGCAGGATCTCGACCTCCACGCCGCGGGCAGCCGCGTGGCAGAGCAGGCCCACGAAGTACGGATCGGGCGCGAAGTACGCGGTCGCGAGCCGGATGCGCTGCTCTGCGGAGGCGATCACCACGCGGAGCAGGGTGCGCATGTCCTGCCAGCCGACGCTCGCCGAGCCGCGTACGACCTGGACGATCGCGCCGCCGCTCTGCTCGTGCTCGCCGAAGCGGTCGCGTGCGTCGAAGAGCCCGTTCTGCCGGCACTCGGCCCAGTTCTGCGCGAAGGCCGCCGCCAGCCCGTCCACGGCGGGGCCGGTGACCCTGACGTGGGTGTCCCGCCATTCGCCGGGGTGCCGGGCGTCGCCGCACCACTCCTCGGCTATGCCGACGCCGCCGGTGAAGGCCACCTCGGCGTCGACCACCAGGACCTTGCGGTGGCAGCGGTGGTTCTGCTTGAACGGCGAGAGCCGTACGGGCTTGCGGAACCAGGCGACGTCGACTCCGGCCCGGTCGAGGCCGTCCAGCAGTTCCTGCTCGATCAGCCGGCCGCCGAAGCCGTCCAGCAGGAGCCGGACCCGCACCCCCTCCTCCGCCTTCGCGGCCAGCGCGTGCGCGAAGTCGCGGGCGATCTGGCCGCGCCAGTAGACGAAGGTGGTCATGTCGACGGTGTGCTTCGCCGCGCGGATCGCGTCCAGCATCGCGGGGAAGATCTCGTCCCCGTTCCGCAGGGCCTGGAGGCAGTTGCCCTCGGTCGCGGCGATGCCGATCAGCCGTTCCAGGCGACGGCGCAGCTCCTGCTTGCGGTCGGCGGCGGAGCGCTCCGGCCGGCCTCCGTCCGTACGGTCGGTCTCCTCCAGCGAAGCGCCCATGCCGTCGTGCCCCCCGGTTCCGGTGCCGCCGCGGCCCGTCCGGCCGCGGCGTCGCGTGGCGTACTCCAGCCGTATGCCCGGCCGGCGGCGGCTTATCCGGAGTGACTACGCGTTCCCGTGGGGCTCGGGGGACTCCTTCCTGCTCCGCAGCACCTTGGCGCGGCCGGCCAGCGGCACCGTCGCCGCGAGGAGCCCGGCCGCGAGCGCGGCCGCGCCCCAGGCGGGGGCGGGCCGCCAGCTCAAGCCGAGGACGTGGTCGAGCGACCACGCACCCGGCCCGGTGAAGCCGAGGCACGCGGCGACCGCGCCGTAGAGGAACGGCACCTCGCAGCCGCCCTTCAGCGCCCAGAAGCCGTTCGGCGCGGTCGAGGCGGCGGCCACCGTCATCGTGCCGACGACGACCGCGCAGCCGCCGGGCGTCAGCAGTCCGGCCGCGACCGACGCCGCTCCGGTCAGCTCGGCCACCCCGGCGACCAGCGCCATCCGCGGACCGGGCACGACCCCGTAGCCCTCGAAGACGGCACCGGTGCGGGCCAGGCCGGCCCCGCCGAACCAGCCGCGCAGTTTCTGCGTGGCATGGCCGAAGAGCAGTGCGGCGAGCAGCAGTCGGAGCAGCAGCAGCCCCAGGTTCATCTCTCGGTTCTCCTTCGTGTCACCCGTGTCACTGGCCGTGCGTCGAGGCGCTGCGGTAGTCGGTGTACGTGTAGGGGTTGTCGAGCACCTTCGTCTCGGGGACGTCGGGGTTCATCCCCTTGCGCCACTCCTCCTCGCCCATGGCCGACCGCAGGTGCTCGACGGTCGCCTCGACCTCGCGCCGGACCGCGGCCAGGTCGACGCCCACCAGACGGTGCTCGTGCTTGACGACCCGTCCGTTGACGAGCACGGTGTGCACGTCGCCTCGCTGCGCCTGGAAGGCCACCTGCCCGTACGGGTTGAGCAGCGGGAAGGAGACCGGCGAGTGGTCGTTCTTCAGCAGGACGATGTCGGCCTTCTTGCCGGCCTCCAGGCTGCCCAGGTCCTCCTCGCGGCCGAGGGCGCGGGCCCCGCCGAGGGTGGCCCACTCCACCACCTGGTCGGCGCGCAGCGCGCAGTGGGTGACGGTCTCGCCCTTGGCGTGCGCCTCCAGGTGCGCGCGGGCGCGGTCGGCACCGAGCGTGGTGCGCATGGCGGAGAACAGGTCGCCGCTCCACCACACGCTGGTGTCCATCGACAGCGAGACGGGGATGTCGTGCGAGCGGAGGGCCCAGGTCGTCGGGTAGCCCTGGCCGGCGCTCTGCTCGCTCTCGGTCGACACGGAGACCGAGCCGCCGGTGGCCGCGATCCGGTGGTAGGAGTCGGCACTGAGCGTCGAGGCGTGGACGTACACCGTCTCCGGGGTCATGAAGCCGTTCTCGTACATCAGGCGGATGCCGTCGTCGTTGGTGGCACCCCACACCCCGGCGTGGGTGGTGACGGCGACGCCGAGTTCGCGGGCCACCTCGAAGGCGGGCCTCTCGGGGAAGGCGGGGTCTCCCGTGACGTCGAAGGCGAGCTGGAAGCCGAGCATGTCGTCGCCGTCGACACGGCGGCGGACGAAGTCGCGGAACTCCGGCGCGGCGGTCCATTCCGCGGGCGCCTGCTGGATGTTGCCGTAGGCCAGGACGAAGCGTCCGGGCACGGACCGCAGGGCGTCCACGGCGGCGTCGGCGTGGTCCACGCTCTGCAGGCCGTGGGACCAGTCGACGACGGTGGTGACACCGGCGTCGAGGGCCTCCACGGCGGCGAGCCGGTTGCCGGCGTGCACGTCCTCGGGGCGGAACTTCCTGCCGTGCTCCAGGTAGTACCAGACGAAGTACTGCGTGAGGGTCCAGTCTGCGCCGTATCCGCGCATCGCCGTCTGCCACATGTGACGGTGGGTGTCGATCATGCCCGGCATGACGATGCCGCCCGTGGCGTCGACCTCGGCCGTCCCGTCCGGCACGGTCAGCCGCGGACCGACCGCCGCGATCCGGTCGTCGACGACGAGCACGTCGGTGTCCGCGAGGACCTCGCGCTCACGGTTGACGGGCAGCACGGTTCCGCCACGCAGAACAACGGGCCGCCCCGGGGTGAATGCCTCGACCTTATCCATCATTGAACTCCCTTGGCCGCTTGACGGACACAGGTACGCTATTCGGCCAGCGGACCGAGCGCTAGCCTCGCGACGCAGTTCGGAAGGCACGGCTCACCGGGTGCTTCCCGAGCGTGTAGCAAAACGAGACACCACTGCGACGGCAAGGCCCTGACCGGCCAGGGCGCGGACGATCACCCTTGACGCCCCCGGCTTTCCGCAACAGAATCACGTGTACGGACGGCTGTCCGTCCTGCGGTCAGATGAAAGGTGACACCGGATGTCAGAGAGCACCGCGCCTGCACCACCGGGCCGGGCCGGCCCGCTGTCCGGGCTGCTGGTGGCCGACTTCTCCCGGATCCTCGCCGGACCCTACGCCACGATGCTGCTCGCCGATCTCGGCGCGGACGTCGTCAAGGTCGAGGGTCCGCGCGGTGACGACACCCGCAGCTGGACGCCCCCGGTACGCGGAGAGGTGTCCACCTACTACCTCGGCATCAACCGCGGGAAGCGATCCATCGCACTCGACCTGCACGACGAGGCGGACCTTGCGGCGGCGCGCGAACTCGCGCGCCGGGCGGACGTCGTCATCGAGAACTTCCGGCCCGGCGGCCTGGTCAAGTACGGCCTGGACTACACCTCGGTGCGCACCGGGAACCCGGCCGTCGTCTACGCGTCCATCAGCGGCTTCGGCACCGGCGCCGGGCGCGACGTGCCCGGCTACGACCTGATGGTGCAGGCCGTCTCCGGGCTGATGAGCCTCACCGGCGAGCCCGGCGGCCCGCCGTACCGGGCCGGGATCTCGGTCTTCGACGTCATGGCCGGCAACCACGCCGCCATCGGCATCCTCGCCGCGCTGCGGCACCGCGACGCCACCGGCGAGGGCCAGCACGTCGAGGTCAACCTGCTGTCGTCGGCGCTGACCGGGCTGGTCAACCACAGCTCGGCCTACGTGGCCGGAGGCGAGGTCCCGTACCGCATGGGCAACGCGCACCCGAGCGTGTTCCCGTACGAGCCCCTTCCCACGGCTGACAACGACCTGATCGTGGCCGCCGCCAACGACGGCCAGTTCCGCAAGCTGTGCGAGGTCCTCGGCATCCCCGGGGTCCCCGACGACCCGCGGTTCGCGCGCAACGCCGACCGGACCGCGAACCGGGAGGAGCTGCGGCCGATTCTCGTGGAGCAGCTGGTCAAGCGGGGTGCGGACGAATGGTTCGGGCTGCTGGTCGAGGCGGGTGTGCCGAGCGGGCCGATCAACACCATCGACGGCGGCTTCGCCATGGCCGAGCGCTTCGGGCTCGACCCCGTCGTCACCGTCGGCGAGGGCGAGCGCGCGGTTCCCACGACCCGCCACCCGGTCACCTTCTCGGCCACTCCCGCCGTGTACCGGCTGCCGCCGCCGGAGCTCGACGAGCACGGCGCAGAACTGCGGGCCTGGCTGGCCCAGGACGCGGAGGACACCCGTGACTGACCCGTCCCCGTCCGGCTACCCCACCGCGCTGGGTGCCTCGGACCGCAAGAGCATCACCCTGCTCGGCCAGGACCTCGCCGAGGACATCATGGGCACGGTCGGCTTCGGCGAACTCGCCTTCTGGCTGGCGACGCAGCGCCGGCCGAGCCGCGGCGAGACCCGGGTCTTCGAGGCCGTGCTCGCGGCCCTGGCCGACCACGGCTTCACCCCCACGGCCATCGTCACCCGGCTGACGTACCTGTCCGCGCCGGACTCCGTCCAGGGCGCGCTCGCCGCGGGCCTGCTCGGCGGCGGCTCGCGCTTCCTCGGCGTCACCGAGGACACCGGGGCCTTCCTGCACGAGGCCCTCGCCGCACACGGCGAACCGCCCCGCGACGATGCCGGATGGGACGAGCTGGCGCTGCGTCTGGTCCGCGAGCAGCGGGCGGCCGGCCGCTTCGTCCCGGGCCTGGGCCACCACGTGCACAAGGACGGCGACCCGCGCACGCCCCGGTTGATGGGCATCGCCGCCGAGGAGGGCCAGTTCGGCCCGCACCTCTCGCTGTTCGCGGCCATCGGCCGTGTGCACCCGCAGGTCCTCGGCAGGACCCTGCCGCTCAACGGCGCCGGTGTCTGCGGGGCGGCACTCGCCGACCTCGGGCTGCCGCTGCCGCTGCTGCGCGGGTTCGCCCTGCTCGCCCGCACCGCCGGGCTCATCGGCCAGCTCGCCGAGGAGATGCGCAGCCCGGTGGCGAACGACATCTTCCTCTCCGTCGACCTGAACAACCGGCCCGTCCCGCCCCAGCCGGACACCGCGTCCGCGGGGAACACCAAGGAGTGACCATGTTCGTCAACGAGGACAACCTCACCGAGCTGGCGGCCCGGCGCTGGGCGACCGCGCACGACCCGCGCCAGGCGGAGCTGCTGTCCGCCCTGGTCCGCCACCTCCACGCCTTCGCCCGCGAGGTGGAACTCGGTGAGGACGAATGGATGGCCGCGATCCAGTGGCTGACCGAGGCGGGCCGGATCAGCGACGCCAAGCGTCAGGAACTGATCCTCGCCTCCGACGTGTTCGGGCTGAGCACCCTCGTGGTGCAGCTGAACAACAGGTTCGCGCCGCGGGCCACCCCGGCCACCGTCCTCGGCCCCTTCCACATCGACGGATCGCCCACCGCCCCGTATGGCTTCGACATGTCCGACGGCATCCCCGGAACGCCGCTGTTCATCACCGGCAAGGTCACCGACCTGGAGGGCAAGCCCGTCCCCGGGGCCGTCCTCGACGTGTGGCAGGCGGACGCCGACGGCGCCTACGAGGCGCAGCTCCCCGAGAT
This sequence comes from Streptomyces sp. NPDC058864, assembly GCF_042742985.1. NCBI lineage: Bacteria > Bacillati > Actinomycetota > Actinomycetes > Kitasatosporales > Streptomycetaceae > Streptomyces > Streptomyces sp. NPDC058864. The sequence continues at coordinate 10,815 of NZ_JBHYMQ010000033.1, forward strand.
CGACGAAGCCCGGCTGCGCGCGAAGTACCAGGCGCGGGAGGACGGCACCTACTGCGTCCGCACCATCGCCCCGCGCGGCTACGCCATCCCCATGGACGGACCGGTCGGCGACCTGATCGGCTCCACCGACATCAGCCACTTCCGGCCCGCGCACGTCCATTTCCTGATCAACGAGCCCGGGTACGAGAGGCTGATCACCCACCTGTTCCAGGAGGGCAGCGAGTACCTGGACAGCGACGTCGTGTTCGGCACGAAGGAGGCGCTGGTGGTGCGGTTCACCCAACGGCAGGCGGGAACCGCCCCCGACGGCACGGCGCTCGAGGTGCCGTACCTGCACGCCGAGTTCGACTTCGTCCTGCAGTCCGCCTGACCGGCTGACTGCCTGACCGCCTGACCGCCTGACCGGCGACCCGGCCACGGCACCCGTACCGGTCGCCGGACGCGTCAGCCCGCGGTGCTGCCGCCGGGGGCTGACGCCGCGGCCGGCCGGACCTCGCCGTGCGGACGGCTCTGCCACAGCGCCCAGTCCGCCGAGACGTCCCCGGCCGCGCGCAGCAGCAGGGGGAGGTAGGTACCGGTGAGCACGTCCACAGCGGTCTCGGCTGCGTGCACGGTGACGTTCATCGCCGCGCGCACCACCCCGTCGCCGTCCCGCACGGGGACGGCGACCGAGCGTACGCCGGGCGCGAGTTCCTCGTCGGCCAGCGCCCAGCCGCGGGCCCGGACCGTGCGCAGCTCCGCGGCGAACTCCTCGGCCGTCCGCCGCGGGAGGGCCGGCAGCCCGGAGCGGCTGGGCTCGGCCAGGACGGCCTCCAGCTCCGCCGGGCCCAGGGCGGCCAGCAGCACCTTGCCCTGGGAGGTCTGCGCGGCGGGGAAGCGGGTGCCGATGTCCACCCGCAGCGCGATGATCTTCGGTACGGAGACCCGGGCCACGTAGACGATGTCCGAGCCGTCCAGCTGCGCCATCGAGGACGACTCCCCGGTCTGCGCGACCAGTGCCTCCATGTGCGGGCGGGCCACGTCCCACAGCCCGAGGGAGCCGACGTAGGACATGCCCAGGCGCAGCACGCGCGGGGTGAGGGTGAACGCGCCCTGGTCGGTGCGGACGTAGCCGAGCTCCTCCAGCGTCAGCAGCAGACGGCGCGCGGTCGGCCGCGCCAGTCCCGTGGCGGCGGCGATCTCGCTGAGCGTCAGCCGGCGGTGCCGGGCGTCGAAGCAGCCGAGCACGTCCAGCCCGCGGGCCAGTGCCTCCACGAAGTCCGGACCGCTTCCGCGCCCTGCCATCCGATGCCTCCCGCGTCCACGTCGGCGATGCCCGCTCCACCGGTGACCGCAGGGCGGACCGTTCGCAGACGGCGTCGCGCCTGCGTCCGTTCCCCTCGTCGGCCCCCTACCGCACGGACATCCTCTCGTCGGCCATTATACGGACGATCGTCCGCGCCCGCCGCGCTCCGGGGACACCCGGCCCCACCCTCCCCTTCCCGCATTCCACGGAAGGGCATCACCGAGCGATAGTTTCCAGCGCCATCCATAAGGCGCCAAAAAAACACCCGGCATTCGATGACCCATTCCACGGAAACCCGGGGACCGCTCCGACCTGCGACTCCATCCGTCACGCAGTGCAACTTTACCGATCGCCGGATTCTCGTTGACCCGGTCTTGCGTCGCGGATTACCCGTCGATGAGAGAACCCCGCTTTCCCATTGTGACGTGCAACTCCTTTTCCTTCGCGGCGCCTACACGGACCTAGCATCGGGAATTGCAGGACGGACATTCCGGTACATCCAGTGAAGAGGTGACACCATGCCGATCCCCGTGTCCCAGGCCCTCGACGAGCAGGGGCAGACGGCGGCCGACAAGGCCGCCGGCCTGCGCACGTCGGGCCGCTACCTGGTCAGCTCCCTGCTGGCCGGCGCGTTCGTCGGGGTCGCGGCGGTGCTGCTGCTCACGGTCACCGGACCGCTGTCGGCCGCGGGATCGCCGTTCACCAAACTCGTCCAGGGCCTGCTGTTCGGCGTGGCGCTCACCCTGGTGGTCTTCGCCGGCGCCGAACTCACCACCGGCAACATGATGACGACCGTCCAGGGCGTCCTCCTGCGCAGCATCAGCGGCGCCAACGCGGCCGCCCTGATAGTCGGTTCGTTCGTGGGCAACCTCCTCGGGTCCGCCCTCTTCGCGCTGGTGGTGCACGGCAGCGGGGTCATCACCTCGGGTGCCGCGCCCGGGCACACCGCGCCGGCCCTCGCCCTGCTGACCACGCTGCTCAAGACGAAGGCCGCGGAGTCCGGCGGGGCGCTGTTCTTCCGCGGCGTGCTCTGCAACTTCCTGGTCTGCCTGGGCGTGTGGATGGCCGCACGGACCAGGTCGGACGGCGCCAAGATCGCGCTCATCTTCTGGGCCCTGCTGGCGTTCGTCGGCTCCGGGTTCGAGCACGTCGTGGCCAACATGACGTACTACTCGCTCGGGATGTTCGAGCACGTGCCGGACGCGACGGCCGCCGGATTCGCGCGCAACCTGCTGTTCGTGGGTCTCGGCAACCTCGTGGGCGGCGGACTGCTGGTCGGCGCGGCGTACGCGTTCGTGGGCCGCGGCAGGCCGGGGCGGCCCGCCGGCGGGCCCGCCCCCGTCGAGGCTCCGGAGTCGGTCCCGGTCTGAGCGACGCGGACGGCGGACCGGCGGCGGACCGGACGGCCACCGCCGGACCGCGCCGGTCAGTGCGTGTTCCCTCGCGACTTCAGGGGCACGCTCGGCAGTTCCGGGGCGGGCAGCGCATCTCCGTCGTAGCCCTTGACCTCACCGAACCGGGTACCGGTCATCCAGTCGGCGCGGGCCCGCTCGATGTCCTCCTGCGTGCGGCCGATGAAGTTCCACCACATGATGATCCGCTCGCCGAGGGGCGGTCCTCCGAGCAGCACCGCCCGGGCGGGCACGTCGGCGTGGTTGGTCAGGGTCAGGCTGTCGCCGTCGGGGGCCAGGTAGCCGAGCTCTGCCGGGCTCAGGCGCGTGCCGGCCATCTCGACGTCGCCGCTGTCGACGAGCAGGCCGTGCTCGTGGGCCGGGTCGACCGCCAGGGTCACGGTCGCGCCGGGATCGAGGGCGAGTTCGGCGCCGAGCAGCGGGGTGAAGGTCGTCACCGGCGAGGTGTCGCCGGCCAGGGAGCCGAGGAACACCCGCACCACGCCGCCATCGAGCACCACGGGCTCCGGGACGTAGTGCTCGAAGGCGGGAGCGGTGTCACGGTGACGCTCGGGGAGCACGACCCACAGCTGGACGCCGTGCAGGACCGTGGTGCCCTCGGTGGAGACCTCCGAGTGGCTGATGCCGTGCCCGCCGGTCATGAGGTTGAGTTCGCCGGGCCGCACGTAGGCGTGCGTCCCGAGGCTGTCGCGGTGCTCGATCTCGCCGCTGAAGAGCCAGCTCACCGTCTGGAGCCCGGTGTGCGGGTGGGGCGCGACGTCCATGCCCCCGGTGTCGGAGACGTCGTCCGGACCGTAGTGGTCGGCGAAGCACCAGGCGCCGATCAGCGAGCGGTTCCGCTGCGGCAGGGTGCGCCGCACCGTCATCGCACGGGGTCCGCCGAGCGGGACGTCGCGGGCGGACAGGATCTCCACGGTGGGCTCTGCCTGGGACTCGCTCATGTCGCGCTTCTCACACAACGACTGCTTCGAATTTCAACAATCATGGGCTTGATGATACGGCGATGCCCGCGACACACGACGGTGCATCCCACGGCGGCCGGAGACGGCCCGGCGAAGGAGTGCTGGTGAGCGACACCACGGCGGTTCGGCCGAGCAGGCGGATCTTCATCGACAAGCAGAGCCCGCGGGCCTACAAGGCGATGGTGGCGGCCGCCGAGACCGTGCGGGCCGTGGCCGCCGAGACCGGCCTCGAACGCGACCTGGTGGAGCTGGTCAACATACGCGTGTCCCAGCTCAACGGCTGCGCCTTCTGCCTCGACCGGCACACCAGGACCGCCCTCAACGCGGGCGAGACTCCGCAGCGGCTGACCGTACTCCCGGCCTGGCGCGACACCGAGCTGTTCACCGCGCGCGAGCGCGCCGCGCTCGCGGTGGCCGAGGTGACCACGGACCCCACGGACGCCGCCGCCCAGGAGCAGGCCTACCAGGCCGCGCGCGAGGTGTTCAGCGACGACGAGCTCTCCGCCCTGATCTGGGTGGCGATCACCATCAACTCCTTCAACCGGGTCTCCATCCTGAGCAAGCACCCGGTCCGCCCCGGCCCGAAGCAGTGAGGCACGACCGTATGGGAAGGGGCGCGGCCCGCCGCAGGTGACGCCGCGCCCCCGCCCCTCCCGGTACGCCGGGGTCAGCCGATCGGCTCCCGCTGGGCACCCGGGCCGCTCTGCACCCGCTCGATGTACTCCGGGGCGAGCCTGCTGACCTCGTCGAGCACGGCGAGGTCGTCCCCGGTGAGCGTGAGCTCGGCCGCCGCGAGGTTGTTCCGCAGCTGGTCCATGCGGGTCGCGCCGACCAGCACGCTGCTGACCCCGGGCTGCTGCATCACCCAGGCGAGGGCCACCTGGGCGACCGTCGCGCCGTGCCGCGCGGCGATCTCGTCGAGGCGGTCGACGACGTCGTAGCCGCGCGCCTCGTCGACCGGGGGGTTCGAGGCCTTGCCCCAGCGCGTCGACAGGTCGCGCTCCGCGCCACGGCGGAACTTGCCGCTCAGGAAGCCGCCCGCGAGAGGGCTGTAGACCAGCAGTCCCAGCCCCTGGTCGCGCACGGCGGGGAGGATCTCGCGCTCGATGTCCCGGCCGACGAGCGAGTAGTAGGCCTGCAGCGATACGAAGTGCTCCAGGTCGTGCAGGGCGGAGACGCCCAGCGCCTTCATCAGCTGCCAGGCCGCGAGGTTGGAGGCGCCGATGTAGCGCACCTTGCCCTGGCGGACCGCGTCGTCGAGCGTGCGGAGGGTCTCCTCGATCGGCGTATGCGGGTCGAAGCTGTGGATCTGGTGGAGGTCGATCCGGTCGGTGCCCAGCCGCCGCAGGCTCGCCTCCAGCTCACGCATGACGTGCACGCGGGACAGGCCCATGTCGTTGGGGCCGGCGCCCATCCTCGCGAAGACCTTCGTGGCGAGGACGACGTCGTCGCGCCGCCCGCCGAGTATCCGCCCGAGCACTTCCTCCGACTCCCCGTCGGAGTAGACGTTCGCGGTGTCGATCAGGTTCACGCCCGCGTCGAGCGCGGCGTCCAGCATCTTCCCCGACTCGGTGTCGCCGAGGCCGCCGAGCCTCTTCCAGAAGTCGTGGTCGCCCCCGCCGAAGGACATGGTGCCCAGGCCGAGCCGGGACACCAGGAGTCCGGTGTTGCCAAGTCGCGTGTAGCGCATGTCGTCGTCTGCCTTGCCTTCTACGTGTCACTGCCTCGCGGACCGGACAGCGGTGCGCCGTTCACCGGGCACATCGGACAGTATGCACGACACCATGTCGGACACACTGTCCGAAGCAGTACGGTGAACCAGCGGCCGCCGGGAATGGGCGTCCGGTCAACCAGGGAGCAGCACGCATGGCATCGATCACCCGCCCGACCCGCCGGACCGGACGCCGCGCGGATTCCGAGGCGGCGGTGCTCGCCGCCACCGAGCGGCTCCTCCAGGCCGGTGCCTCCTTCACCGAGCTCGGCGTCCAGCGCATCGCCGCGGAGGCGGGCGTGGCGCGGTCGACCTTCTACCTGTGCTTCCGCGACAAGACCGACCTGCTGATCCGGCTCACCGCACACATGAAGGAAGGGCTGTTCCGGATCGGCGGCGACTGGCGGCCCACCGGTCCCGACGGCGGCCCCGACACCCTGGCGGCGATCTACGCCGAGCAGCTGCGCTACTACCGCGAGCGCGGTCCGCTGCTCGCCGCCATCGCGGAAGTGGCGGCCTACGACGCCGAGATGCGCGAGGCGATGCTGGGGGAGATCGACCGGTTCACCCGGCACATCGCCTCGCTCATCGAGGAGGAGCAGGAGGCCGGCCGCCTCCACCGGGGGGTCGACGTGCAGGCTGCCGCCCAGGTGCTGGCCTGGGGCGGCGAGCAGGTCATCGCACGCCAGGTGGCGATCGGCGACCCGGCCCGGGACGAGGCGGTGGCCCGCGACCTCGCCGATTCGCAGTGGTACGGCACCCTCCGGCGGCCGCAGGCCTGAACCGTCCCGTACGGCGGAACGCACGCCGGAACGTCCAGTCGAGATTTGACTCGGTCAATTCTCGCCTCTACGTTCGAGGGGCGGGGCGACGAGAGCCGCGCCCCTCCCCCACCCCCCGGAGCGAACTCGCGTGAAGTGCTACGACTGCGTCCAGGAAGCGCGCCACGACAGCGAAGGCATCGGCGTCTGCACCCGCTGCGGCCTGTTCACCTGCGCGGACCACTCACGTGTCGTCCGCCTCCCCGTCCACCAGCCCAAGGGCCTCGGCAGGGCGACGAGCCGCCTGCACGCGCGCCGGGTCGTCTGCGCCACCTGCCACACGGCCGAGACCGCCGACTGAGCGCGGTCACGACCGCACTCGAATAGAATTGACTCCGTCAACTCTCGTGCACACCCGGGAAGGAGCGTGACGGCGGCCATGGAGCAGTCGGCGGGCGACCTGCTCAAGAGCAAGGGGCTGCGCAGCACGGCACAGCGCCGCGCCATCCTCACCGCCCTGCACGGCCATCCCCACTCCACCGCGTCCGAGCTCGAGGCGAGGATCGGCGTCGGTTCCCCGGGCGCGGGAGGACTGTCCAAGCAGGGCCTGTACAACGTGCTCGACGACCTCACCAGGGCACAGCTCATCCGCTGCATCGAGCCCGCGGGATCCGCCGCGCGCTACGAGCTGCGCGTCGGCGACAACCACCACCACCTGGTGTGCCGCCGCTGCGGCCGCATCGAGGACGTCGACTGCTCGGTCGGCGCGGCCCCCTGCCTGGACCCCGTGGCGAACAAGGGCTTCGCCGTCGACGAGGCCGAGATCACCTGGTGGGGTCTGTGCGCCGAGTGCCAGAAGGCAACCGCGGGCGCGTGAGCGCGGATGCCGCGCGGCCACCCCGCCCGGGCCCGGAGTCACACGGAGCAGCCGTTCCCCGCCCTCCCCGGGCTGTGCGGGCAGGCGGTCACACCTGCCGCACTGTGACGCCCGCCGAGGTCAGCGCGCCGACCGCGTCCTGCGGCGCGGAGCCGTCCGTGACGACGGCGTGCAGCGCGCCGGCGGGGGCGACGAAGGCGAGGGCGGTGCGGGTGAGCTTGGCGCCCTCCGTGACTGCGATGACGCGGCGGGCGGAGGCGATCGCGGCCCGTTTCACGGCGGCGTCGTCCAGGTCGTAGGCCGTGAGGCCGTTGGCCGCGTTCAGCCCGCAGCAGCCGATCACGGCGGTGTCGAAGCGCAGCGCGGCCAGCGAGGCCTCCGTCAGCGGACCGGTGAGGGCCAGTTCGCCGGGCCGCGGCCGCCCGCCGGGGACGAGCAGGGTCAGGTGCGGGGCCCCGGTCAGGGCGTTCACGGAGTGCAGGGACAGGGGCATCACCGTCAGCCGGCGCTGTTCGAGCGCCCGGGCCACCTCCAGGCAGGTCGTACCGCTGTCCAGGACGACGGCCTCACCGTCGGCGATCAGTCCCGCGACCTCGGCTGCGATGCGCCGCTTCGCCTCCTGGCCCTCCTGGGACCTGAGCCCGAAAGGCGGCTCCTCACCGCGCAGCAGCAGGCTCCGCGCCCCGCCCCGGTAGCGCTCCAGGACACCCTGGGCGGCCAGGACCTCCAGGTCGCGGCGGACGGTCATCTCCGAGGCGCCCGTGAGGGCGGCGAGTTCGGCGACGCCGAGGCGTCCGGCCTCCTGCACGGCCTCGGTGATCTGCCTGAGTCGGTCGGTACCAGCCATGATCTGCATTGAACAATGCAGACGTTCGAAAAGCAAGGTTTCGAAACCAATATCTGTTCGCTATGTTCGATCCGTGAACAGAACACCTCGGGCCGCGCGGATGGCCACCTTCGCCTACTTCGTGCTGAACGGCTTCGTGCTGGGGATGTGGATCGTGCACATCCCGGAGATCGAGCACCGCACCGGCATCGGCCACGCCACCCTCGGCTGGCTCCTGCTGCTGCTCGGCGCGGGGGCCTTCGCGGGCATGCAGGTCGTCGGCCCGCTCACCGACCGCCTCGGTGCCCGTACGGTCGTGCCGGTCGGCGCGGCACTGTGCAGCGCCACGCTCGTCCTGCCGGGTCTGGCCGGCGACGCCTGGGCCCTGGGGGCGGCCCTCCTGCTGCTGGGCATCGGCAACGGGAGTCTGGACGTCAGCATGAACGCCCACGCCGTCCAGGTCGAGCACGCCTACGGACGGCCCGTCATGTCGGCCTTCCACGCGGCCTTCTCCATCGGCGGCGTCCTGGCCGCACTGGTGGGCGCTCGCACCCTGACCGAGGGCTGGAACCCGGCCTGGACGCTGGGCGCCGTGGGGGCGCTGGGCGTCGTGGTCGCGGTCGCGGCGGCACCCGCCCTGCTGCGGCCCGCGGCCCGAGTCCAGGAGGCGGTGGACGCCGGCCCGACGGTCCGCCGGCGGACGCCGCAGCGCATCTGGGCCCTCGCCGTACTCGCACTGATGATCATGATGTGCGAGGGAGTGGCGAACGACTGGAGCACGCTGCACCTGAGCACGGTGCTGGACGCGCCGGCCGCCACCGCCGCACTCGCCTACGGGGCCTTCGCCACCGCCATGACGGTCGGCCGGTTCGTCGTGGACCGGCTGGCGGCGCGGGTCGGCCCGCCGCCGTCCTGCGGGGCGGCGCCTCGGTGGCCGCGGCCGGGCTGCTGGTGGCGGCCCTGTCGCCCTGGGTACCCCTGGCGGTGGCCGGCTGGGCCGTGTTCGGCGCCGGACTGTCCGGCTGCGTGCCCCAGTTGTTCAGCGCGGCCGGCCACACCGATCCCGCCGCGGCGGGCGCCAACGTGTCCCGCGTCGCCGGACTCGGCTACCTCGGCATGCTCGCGGGCCCGGCGGTCATCGGCCCGCTGACCCACCTGATGCCGCTCAACATCACCTTTCTGCTGCCCGTGGCATGCTGTGCCGTCGCGGCCGGGGCGGCGGGCATCCTGCGCCCGCCCGCCCGCACCGCCCCGACGCACCAGGAGGTCCCGACGGCATGACCGGCACCGACCGCACCGCCTCGGGCCCCGTCGCGACCGAGCCGTTCACCGCGAACTGCGACGGCGAGTGGCTCGCTTGCACGACGGCGCGCCCGCTCACCGCGCACCGGGACCCGGAAGGACCGCTGACGGCCGTCGTCCTGCACGGCGGGGGAAACAGTGACAGGCAGCGGCTCACCGGACTCCTCACCGACGTCGCCGACCGGGGGCACCACGCGCTCTCCCTCGACTTCTCGGGGCACGGCGACAGCACCGGCCTGCTCGCACGCTCCAGCCTGCGCCGGCGGTTCCTCCAGGCCCGGGCGGTCATCGACGGGCACGTCCCGACCCGGCACCGCCTGGCCGTGATCGGCTTCAGCATGAGCGGGCAGACCGTCGCCGACCTGACGCGGCACTACGGCGCCCGGGTGGCTTCCGTCGGCCTGTGCGCACCGGCCGTGTACGCGGCCGAGGCGTGGACCGTGCCGTTCGGGGAGGGCTTCACCGAGATCATCCGGACACCGGAGAGCTGGCGCAGCTCGCCCGCCCTCGATGTCCTCCGCTCCCTGTCGTGCCGGGCGGTGCTGGCGACGCCGGCCGCCGACGCGGTGATCCCACCGGCCGTCACCGAGGCGGTCGCCGCCGCGCTCGGGGCCTCCCGCGCGCGCTTCACCCGGCTCACCTACCCGGACGCGGATCACCGGCTCGCCCTGTGGTTCACCGGCAACCCGGAGCCGCGCGGCCGCTTCGTCGACGCCGTCCTGCACGACGGGACGTGAACGTGAACGTCCGGGCCCGTCAGCCGCGTTCGTACGGCCGCAGCGCGGCCACCGAGCGGCGGACGGCCTCGGCGTGCCCGAACAGCCCGGGCAGGCCGCCGGTGTGCAGGAAGACCGTGCGCTGTCCGCGGCGGATGTCGCCGTCGCGCACGGCGGCTGCGAGGCCGGCCATGGCGCGCCCGGTGTAGGTGGGGTCCAGGGCGACGCCCTCCGTGGCCGCCGCCGTCCGCATCGCGTCCAGGACCGGTTCGTGGAGCGTCGCGTAGCCGGCGCCGACCTGGTCCGTGCGGATGCGCAGCGCCTCCGGGGCGACCGGGCGGCGGGTGACCGCCCCCGTCAGGTCCGCGACGATCGCGGCGGGATCGGTCACGGCGCCGCAGTGGACGCCGAGCACCCGCTCCTCGCCCAGCGCGGCGACGAGACCGGCCATGGTGCCGCCGGAACCGAGTGCCACCACCACATGGGCGACGTCGGGCAGTTGGGCGCGGAGCTCCTCGCCGCCCTCGACGTAACCGCGGGCGCCGACCGGGCTGGAACCACCGAAGGGGATGAGGTGGGGCAGCGCGCCCTCGCCGCGCAGTCGACCACAGACGTCCTCGGCGACGTCCGCGAGGCCGGCGGGCTCGGCGTCGCCGGCCCAGACGACCCGGGCGCCGAAGAGCCCGTCGAGAACGAGGTTGCCGGTGCCGGCCCCGGCCTCGGGTTCCTTCCCGGGGAAGACGAGGACGACGTCGAGGCCGAGGCGCGCACCGGCCGCGGCGGTCAGGCGCGCGTGGTTGCTCTGCGCCGCGCCGACCGTCACCAGGGTGTCCGCGCCCGCGTCGAGCGCCTCGCCGACCGTCCACTCCAGCTTGCGGACCTTGTTGCCGCCGCCGCCCAGCCCGGTGAGGTCGTCGCGCTTGATCCACAGGTCGTCCGCGTCCAGGCCGAGTGCGGCGGCCAGCCGCGGCACCGGCTCGACGGGGGTGGGCCAGGCGGACAGCGTGATCTTGCCGGGCATCGGCTGCGCTCCAGGGTGTGACGGCGGCGGTGACCGGCGCTCCGGGACGCCGGTGGACCCATTGTGGTCGCTTCCGGCGGACACGCCGCTCCGGGAGGGAGGACGGGGGGCGCGGTGGCTGCCGTCACGGGGTGGAGGGACACTCGAAGTCTCCCCCTGAGGAGGTGGGATCGCCGTGAGTGAGTTCGAGCGCTCCATGAACATGACGGCCTCAGCGGACCGTGTCTTCGACCGGGCGGAGGACCTCGGCAGCATCGAGTCCTGGCTCCCCGACGAACTGCACGTCCGGGCCGCCGAACCGCCCGCCGTCACCGTGCACGACGACGACACGGGCCGGGACGCGGCCGCGCTCTTCCGGGCCGACCGCGCGCACAAGCGCCTCGAGTGGGGCACCCGTGAGGACGACCGCTACGCGGGGTGGCTGCAGGTGGACCGTACCGATGAGCGGACCAGCGAGGTGACGATCCATCTGACGTTCTCCGACGAGACCCTGGCGCCCCCGGAGGGCGTCGTCGACCGGGCACTGGACGACAGCCTGCACCGTCTGTCGCGCATGGTCACCGCGTGAGTCCGGCGGGGCGGCCGTGCGCCGGGGCCAACAGTCGGCGCGGACCGCTCCGCCGGTGCGGGGGGCGGCTGCCGGGCGAACGCTCGTCCCAGCGGACCCCGAGGCCCGTCCCTCGCTCCTCACCAACGTAGATCTCAGTTTGGACTGAGTCAAATCTTGACTGCGGCCGGGGCCTGCTCCGGACCACCGCGAACCGGGTTGCCTGGGACTGGGGGTACCAGGCACCCCCGCGTCCGGCGCAGCACACTGGGAGGATGGCGGCGACGGAATTCGGCAGAGCGGTGCGGCGGTGGCGTGAACGGGTGGCCCCCGAGGCGGCCGGGCTACCGGTCGGCGGGCACCGGCGCGCCCCTGGCCTGCGCCGGGAGGAACTGGCCCAGCTCGCGGGGATCTCCGTCGACTACGTGACCCGGCTCGAACAGGGCCGGGCCTCCCACCCCTCGGCCCAGGTCGTGGAGGCCCTGACCAGGGCGCTGCGGCTGTCCCCGGAGGAGCGCGGGCACCTGTTCCAGCTGGCCGGCCTGGCGCCCCCGGGACCGGACACCGTCCCCGCGTACATCACCCCCAGCGTCCAGCGGCTGCTCGACCGGTTGACCGGGACCCCGGTCGCCGTCTACGACGCCTCCTGGACGCTGCTGGTCGCCAATCCCCCGTACGCGGCGCTGATGGGCGATCCGTCAGGGTGGCGCGGCAACCAGCGCAACGGGGTGTGGAACCACTTCGTCGGCGGCGCCGGGCGGGTCCGGCGCACCCCCGAGTACCTGCCCGCCTTCGAATCGGCGCTCGTCGCCGACCTCCGCACGGCCGCCGACCGCTACCCGGCCGACCAGCAGGTGCGCCGGCTCGTCGCCGACCTGCGCGCGCACAGCGAGCGCTTCGCCGAGTTGTGGGACGCCGGCGCGGTCGGCCGGCACGAAGCCGCCCGCAAGACCGTCGACCACCCGCGCGTGGGCCCGCTGACGCTCGACTGCGACGTGCTCACCGTGACCGGCAGCGACCTGCGCATCATGGTGTACACGGCCGAACCCGGCTCCGAGGACGCCGACCGCCTGGCGCTGCTCACCGTCCTCGGCACCCAGGCACTCACCGGCTGACGGCGGCCAGCGACTCGAACGCGGTCGGGAACGGCCTGCGGGGCAGGAAGTCACGGATGCGCCGGGCGCACTCCGCCGCGGAGGCCTCGGTCGTATCGCACTCGAGGTCGTAGCGGCCGTGGGCGTGGACGAGGCCGAACTGGCGGGCCGCCAGGCCCTCGGGACGGTCCCCGCGCTCCCGTTCGCGCCGCCGGAGTTCCGCGAGCGAGCAGTGCACCCCGACCAGGACGACGTTCCTGTGCGGGAACAGCGCGAGGCAGTCCCGCAGGCGCCACGGCTCGCTGAGCACATGGTCGACCACGACGTTGTTGCCTCCGGCCGCCATGCCGGCGACCGCCCGGTGGAAGCCCCGCCAGGTGCGCCGCAGCACGCCCGGCAACTCCTCCGGGGCCACCTCGCGACGGGACCGCATGGCGTGGAAGGCGTCCACGGGCATGTGGAAGTACGTCCCGTCCAGGGTGAGCAGCAGTTCCCCGGCGATGCTCGACTTCCCCGAGCTGGACGTCCCGTTGAGGAAGACGATGAGGCCGCCGGACCCGGCGTCGGTGGCTGTGCCGGTTTCGGGCAACGCGCCTCCTCCGCCGCCGGACCGCCCGGGCCGTGGTGGGCGGTCGCCCTACGGCGTGTGCGTGCCGGGCGCGTTGGGGCTCGCCAACGGCTGGGGGGTGGGGGGAGGACCCACGATCCGGTCCTCCACTGCGGACAGGACGAGCATCAGCCCGAGCAGGAACACCGGCAGCCCGAGCACCAACGCGGCGATCATCGCAGATCCTCCGCGTACGGCAGGGGCGTTCGCCGGCAGCGGGCGAGCGGATCGGACGGACGGCGGCGGTCGTGGACACGGTGGGACACGGGGGACATGGGCACCTCCACTTCGGCGTCGAATGCCCGCCTTCCCCGCTTCGGGCGTTGTATGGGGGCGCCCGGGAACCCCCGCTCTCGCGTGCCGGTCCCGGGCGCGACGCCCGTCGGGTCAGTAGCGGAAGGCGTCGGGGCCGTCGAGCCGTCCGAAGCGCCGCGGGTGCGGGATCTGCTCCGGCCGCTGGGCCCAGCGGACACGGCGGCGCCGGGCACCTCCGTGCTCACCCCAGTAGAGGACCGCGACGACCCCGGCCGTCGCGCACAGCAACGCACCGACGGCGACGCTGTAGAGGGTGCCCGCCGAGATCGCCCCGACCACGGCGCCCAGCACGACTCCCAGCATTCCCGCACCGAAAACGAGCCTGCGAATCTTCAAATCCATGAAGAATCACTCCCTTTCGCAAGAACGCATTCCCCGGTGAACGTCCGTCAATCCAGGGATCGCCTTAACGAGTGACGCCCGGCCCGGGTTTGTGACGTCTCGTCCGCCATTCCCACCGAATTCCGCCACGACCGGGGAGCCGCGGGGTCAGCCGAGGGCGGACACGGCCGTGCGGTACAGGACTTCCTCGGCCCGGTCCCATGACCAGCCGTTCTCCACCACGAGCGTGCGCCAGCCGGTCGGGCCGAACCAGAACCAGAGCAGGTCGGCGGTCTCCTCGGGCGAGTAGCGCCGGGCGGGTGCGCTGACTTCCAGGAAATGCCGCGCGACCGCGCACAGCGCCTGCCGGTAGTCGGCGGTCGCCCTTTCCCACAGCGCCTCGCCGTTCTCGTGCACGGGCAGCGCCTTGTGAATCGCCTCGTGCGCCTTGAACTGACTCTCGTTGCCCGCCCGGGTGCCGCGGGCGAGCGCCTGGAGGACGCCCTCGGGCGTCCGCACGTCCAGGATGCGCGCGACGGCCTCCTCGTATCCGGAGCGGACGACGGCCTTGTCGACGATCCGGTCCAGGATGTCCGACTTGCTGCCGACGCTGGCGAAGACGGTCTTCGACGCGACGCCCGCCGCCGCCGCGATGTCCGCGACGGTCACCCGCCCGTAGCCGCGCTCGGCGAAGAGCAGCTCCGCGTGTTCCAGGATCAGCGCGCGCGTCCGCGCCGCGGCCTGTTCTCGGAGCGGGGAGACGTAAGCGCGCTTGGTGGACATGGCGGCATCCTACGCGATATCCATGCCGCTTTGACCTATCCAATCGGTCCTCTATAACCTCAATATCGGATGCGCGGCGCGCGCGTCCGGGTGAGACCGGCCCGCGGGACGGGCGGGCGAAAGGTGGGAACGATGGCGATGGACGCCAAGGACCTGGCCGAGGGGCTTTTCCGGATCCTCGAGACGGGCGACGCGGCACTGGCCGCCGAGGTCGTGGGCCCCGACAACCACAACCGCGAGGCGGCCGTCTCGCCCGCGGCCTGTTCGATACCCGGCCCTGCGGGCACGCTCGCCTCGGGCGCCTGGCTCCGCTCGGCCTTCAGCGACCTGCGCTTCCCGGTGCTGGGCATCGCCCGGAACGACGACCAGGTCTGGATCCGGCTGCGCATGCAGGGACGGCACACCGGACCGTTCGTGCGCTTCCGTGACGGCGTCCTCGACCAGGCGATCCCTCCCACGGGACGCGAGGTCGACTTCGAGCAGGTGCACCTGCTCGACATCCGCGACGGCAAGGTCGTCCGGCACGAGGCGCTGCGCGACGACGTGACGATGCTGGGTCAGCTCGGCGTCTTCCCCCCGTCACCCGCCGTCGCCCTGAGCATGATCGCCTGGAAGGTCTCCGGACGCGCCAAGCGGGCGGCCGACGAGGTCACGAGGCTGGCCGCCGAGGCGGCCGGGCAGGCGCGCGGCTGAGGCCGCGGGCAAGAGGCGGCGGCCCTGGGTCGCCTGGTACGGGGTCGCCGCCTCTTGCCCGGGGTCGCCGCACCCGCCTCAGCGGGGGCCCGAGGCGCCCCTCGCGAGCAGGAGCAGCGCGTCGACCAGGCTCTCCGCGGAGCTGCCGGTGGCCAGGCGGCGCATCTGCATGCCGAACACCAGGGCCACGACCGTCGACGCCGCCTCCTCCGCGTCCGGTACTCCGAGAGCGGTCAGGACCGACGCGGCGAGTCGGTCGTAGGCGGCGAAGCACTCGGCCGCGGCCTCCCGCAGCGCGGGGTCGCGGCCGGCCTGGACGTACAGCTCGAAGGGCGCGAGGTGCGTGCTGTCGAAGCCCGTCCCCTCGGCGACCTGCCCGACCAGCGCGGCGGCGCCCTTGAGGTCGATGCCCTCCTGCCGGCCCCGCGCGGCCAGTTCGGTGAAGCGGCCGGTCTCCTCCTCCACGAAGTGCAGCAGGCTCTCGCGCAGCAGGTCGTGCTGCGTGGCGAAGTGGTAGGTGACCGAGCCGAGGGACACCCCGGCCTCCTGCGCGATGCGCCGGTTGGTGACCGCGGCGACACCGTCCTGACCGATGATCCGCAGGACGGCGCTGATGATGTTCTGGCGGGTGCCGGCGGGGTTGGGCATGTCCGTCATTCTGTCACCGCGGCGGGGGCACGCTGCTCGTACCAGCGCTGATCGCTCTCCAGTTGCGCGGCGAGCGAGATCAGCAGGGGTTCGCTGTGGGCGGGCCCGAGGAGCTGGGCGCCCACCGGGAGACCGTCCCCGAAGCCCGCCGGGACGCTGATGCCGGGCCAGCCGAGCACGTTCCAGGGCCAGGCGTACGGGCAGGCCGCGATCACCGCCTTGTCGGTCCGCCGGCCCGACAGCTCCGTCATGGCGCCGACGGCAGGGGGCGGGGTCGCGGTGGCGGGGGTGAGCAGCACGTCGAAGCGGGAGAACACCTCCCCGATCCGGTGGTGCTGGCGCCCCTCCGCACGGCGGGCGCGGCGCAGGGCGGCCCCGGCGAGCAGGCGCCCGTTCCGGGAGGCCGCCAGGGTGCGGGGGTCGAGGAGCGTACGGTCCGGTACGCGGTCGCTCCACTGGCTGATGCCGGCGAACGCACGGGGCAGGAAGCTCAGCCCGATCAGGCCGTACCGCGGCTCGGCCTCCTCCACGTCGTGGCCCAGCCGGGCGAGGGCGTCGGCCAGCTCCGCGACCGCGCGGCGCACGGCCGGGTGGAGCGGGGCGCGGGCGGCGACGAACGGGGGCCGCCAGGACACCGCGATCCGCAGCCGGCCGGGGTCGCGTCCGGCCGCCTCGACGGCGGCGATGCCCGGGGGCCGGTGGATGTCGCCCGGGTGCTGCCCGGCGGCCGCGTCCAGCAGGAGGGCGGCATCGCCCACGGTGCGGGCGAGCGGGCCGTTGACGGTCAGGCCGTGGAAGGACTCGGCGTCCGGCCAGGTGGAGACCCGGCCGCGCTGCGGCTTGATGCCCACCAGGCGCGTCCACGCCGCGGGGATGCGGACCGAGCCCGCCCCGTCCGAGCCGAGCGCCGCGGCCACCACTCCGGCGGCCACCGCCGCCGCGGCGCCGCCCGAGGAACCCCCGGGCGTGTGGCCGAGGTCCCACGGGTTGCGGGTGGCACCAAAGGCGGGCCCCTCGGTGAACGGCCACTGCCCCAGTTCGCACGTGTTGGTCTTGCCGACGACGATCGCGCCGGCCGCGCGCAGCCGCCGTACCGCCTCCCCGTCCTCGGACTTGGCCGTGAAGGAACCGGCGCAGCCGAACGCGGTGGGTTCGCCCGCCAGGTCCGTGTCGTCCTTGATCGCGACGGGGACCCCCAGCAGCGGCAGCCGCTCGCCGCGCCCCAGCCGCCGGTCGGCCTCCTCGGCCTCCGCCAGCGCCGCCTCGGCGCGAACCCGGCGGAAGGCGTTGACGGTCGGCTGGGTGGCTTCGATGCGTTCGAGCACGGCGCCCACCAGTTCCGCCGCGGTGACATCGCCCTCGCGCAGCGCGCGGGCCTGCGCCGCGAGGCCCTCGGTACGGGCAGTGGACACGGCCGCCCCCTCTCCCTATTGTTCGTTCGAACGAACGAGACGGGAGGTTAGACGGATGCGCATCGCCGGTGCAACCGTTCTGCTCACGGGTGCCACGGGTGGCCTCGGCCAGGACATGGCACGCGAACTCGCGGCCAGGGGCGCTCGGTTGACCCTCAGCGGGCGCCGCGCCGACGTCCTCCGGCCCCTGGCGAAGAGCCTGGACGCGCGGGCCGTCCCCGCCGACCTCGCGGACCGGGCCGACGTGGAGCGGCTGGCCGCCGACTGCGCCGGCGTCGACGTCCTCGTGGCGAACGCCGCCCTGCCGAGCAGCGGCGACCTGCTGGACTACTCCCCCGACGAGCTCGACCGCGCCCTGATGGTGAACCTGCGCGCACCGCTCCTGCTCGCGCGGCTGCTGGCACCGGCCATGGTCGCTGCCAGGCGGGGCCACATCGTCCTCATCGGCTCGCTGTCGGGGAAGGCCGCGTCACGCTCCACCTCCCTGTACAACGCGACCAAGTTCGGCCTGCGCGGCTTCGCCCACGGCTTCCGCGAGGACCTGCACGGCACCGGTGTCGGGGTGTCGCTGGTCCAGCCCGGATTCGTCAGGGACGCGGGCATGTTCGCCGACACGGGCGTCAAGGCGCCCGCCGGGGCCAGGACGGTGACGCCGCGCCGCGTCACGGCGGGGGTCGTACGGGCCGTCGAGCGCAACCTCGGGGAGGTGAACGTGGCCCCGCCCGAGCTGCGCCTGCTCACCGCCGTCGCCGGGCAGTTCCCGGTGTTCGCGGCCCGGGTCCAGCGCCTCAGCGGATCGGCGGACCGCACGACGCGCGACATCGTGACGGCCCAGCGGCACCGCCGCTGACCGGCCGCACGCCACTGGCCCGGCCACCGGGTGTCCACCGGCGGCGCGGCCGGACCGTTCACATCTCCGGGTACCGGCGGCGCCGCCAGGTCCACGCGACGGCGGCGGCGGCCACCGCCCAGCCGACGAGCACCAGGTACGGGAAGGCGTACTGGTTGCCCTCGAAGTAGATCGCGTTGTGCTGGGCGTTCACCGAGGCCCCGGGGGGCAGCCAGCGGCCGACGGCCCCCAGCGGCTGGGGCAGCAGCAGCCAGGAGACCGCTCCGCCCGAGGACGGGTTGCCCAGCAGCACCATGAGCAGCCACGTCGGAAGGATGGCCCATTTGCCGAACAGCATGTAGAACGCCGTGAAGACCAGCCCGGAGGTCACCATCGTCAGGGTGAGGATCCCCCAGGACTCCGGGAAGGGCAGCCGCAGCACGTGCAGGCCCCAGTCCACCACCGCGACGATGGAGAGACTGCCGAGCATGGAGTACACGACGATCGTCAGGAAACGCTCCAGCGGTCTCAGCTCCGAGGCGTGCACGGTCAGCTGCACCGCACCCAGGAAGCCCACGATGACCGCCGCCAGCGTGATGTAGAAGATCGCGAGCCCCTGCGGATCGCCGGGTTGCAGTGGCCTGAGGTCGCCCAGGCTGAGCCGCACACCGGCCTCCGCGGCGGCCGCCGGGGCGGCCGCCGCCAGGACGCGGGCCACCGAGGCCCCCGCGGCCGGCACCAGGTCGAACGAGACCGCACCGCCACCGGCCCTCGTCTGCACCACGGCGAACACATGCTGCCGGTCGACGGCGTCGACGGCTGCCGCGCGCGTGGCGAAGCGCCGCTGCACCAGCTGGGTGCTCAGGTCCGAGTCCATCCGCGCCACGAACTCGCGCAGCTGCGGGGAGTCGTCGACGACGCCGATCGGGACGTGATGCGGCGTCGGATGCGCCATGGCGAAGCTGTACGAACCGGCGAACAGCCCCGCTCCCACCGCCAGCAGCAGGACGATGACCACGGCCGGCCGGAAACGTGACAATCCGGAGGGGTGAGTCATCGGCATACCCTCATCGCGCCCTCCGAAAGGCCGGGCCCCCTCCCCGGCGGCGTCACGCCGGGGCCTGGGCTGCGGGGCGAACCCGCCGCCCAAGTTACTGCCGGTGATCCACCCCCGCGACCTGACGGGGGACGCCTCCCGGCGCACCGGCGTGGCGGGCGCGGGAGCCGTCCGGTCAGGCGGGGGCGGCCTCCAGGGCCCGGACGGCCCAGTCGAGTGCGGGCCCGCGGCTCTCGAGGACGGGCCAGCCGTTGATCACCGCGAGCAGCCGGGCGTACCGGTCCCGGCGCGGGTCGGACGCGGTCCGCAGCCGGGTCAGCAGCCGTCGCCGGAGCTCGGTGCCGTCCTCGGTGCCGAGGAGGTCCGCGTACTCCGCGGCGACGGCCGCGACGACCGGGCGTGCCCGGTCGGAGACGGGGTCGACGCCGGCGGCCACGGCGATTCCGGCCTGTTCGCCGGCCGAGGCGACGACGTCGCGGCGCGGCGTCGTCGTCCCGGCCCGCGCGCGGTCGGCGGCGTGCTCCTCGACCGCCCGGCGCATCACGGCCCGGAATCCGGGGTCGCGGGACAGTTCGGCCAGCTCCACCCAGGCCTGGACCTGGTCGGGGTGGGGCTCCTCGGGCAGCGCCGGGGTGAGGGTACGGCGCAGGCCCGCGAACGCGGGGGCGTCCGCGGGATCGCCGGGGGCGCCGAGGACGGCGTCGAGGAAGTCGTCGATGAGCCGGTCGCGTTCCTCCGCGGACAGCCTGGCCAGTTCGTGCATGAGCTCCGTCTCCTCCGGGGTGGACCCGCGCCGGGCCACGGCCGTCAGCACCGCGCGCCGCAGCCGCAGGGTGCGGATCTGCGCCTCCAGGGCCGCGGCGTGAGCTGCCGCGACCTCGGGAAGGGACAGCTCCCGGTCCACGACCCGCCGGATCGTGGCCAGGTCGAGTCCCAGGTCGCGCAGGGTCCGCACCGTTTCCAGCCGGACCAGGGCCGCGCCGTCGTAGCGGCGGTAGCCGGCCGGACTGCGCCCGGCCGGCGTCACGATCCCCCGGTCGGAGTAGAAGCGGATGGTCTTGACCGTCAGCCCGGTGCGCCGGGCCAGGTCTCCGATCGAGTAGTGCGCGTCGCCGTTCACACCCCCACTCTTCCGTCTCCCCCTGAGGGAGACTCAAGCTCCCGCGCGGACCGCGACGGCCCGTGCCGCCTCCGCGATCTCGCCCCGGCGGGTCGCGCCGGTGAGCGGATCGCTCGGCGCGTAGCGCACGGCGACGCCGTACTGCGCGCAGCGGGCGGCGATGGCGGGGCAGGCGCGTTCCGCGAGGGCCGCGATGGTCAGGGAGGGATTGACGGTGAGGGAGGTGGGGACGGCCGCACCGTCCGTCACGAAGAGGCCGGGGTGGGTGCGCAGCTCGTTGAGCTCGGTCAGCGCGGAGACCGCGGCGGAGTCGCCGAGCCGGCAGGAGGCGAGGGGGTGGGCGGTCACCGTGCCCGCCACATCCTCGCTCCACGGGCGGACGGTGGCGAGGCCGTCCCGTTCCAGCACCGCCCGCGCGTACGTGTCGGCCTCGGACCAGCCGCGCCGCGTGCCGGCCGTCGGTGCGAAACGCATGGTGCCGAGACCCAGCCCGTTGGCCAGGCGGGTGAAACTGCCGGTGAGAGGCGGCACGCCGAAGCTGCCCTCGGCCTCGTCCTCGGTCATGGCGAGCACGGTGAGCCAGGAGCGCCAGCGGGCCCGCATCTGCTTCTTGGCGACACCCGACCAGCGCCCCGCGGCGGTCTGGGCCAGGGAGTTGGTGACGGTCGGGAAGTAGATCTGCTGGAGAGTGAAGCGGGAGAACTGCGGGGCGCTCGCGTCGAGACGGTCGAAGGACGCCGCGGTGATCGGCATCCCGATGTGCAGGGCCTCGTACGCCACGGACGCGCTGCGCGACAGCCCGAGCAGGGAACGGACCTTGCCCTCGTCCATCTCCGCGACGCTGACCCGGTCGCCGTTGCCGGAGAAGTAGCCGCCGACGGCGGGCGGGACTCCCCCCAGCGCGAGCGCCGAACGCTGCAGCAGGACCGGTGTGCCGACCGCGCCCGCGGCCAGCACCAGGACCTTGGTGTGGAGGGTGCCCGCGCCGGTGGGGCAGGTGTAGTCCGCCGGGTCCACGGTGGTGTAGTCCACGGCGTAGCGGTATCCGGGCACCGTGGACGGGCGGATCAGCTGCACCTCGTGCAGGGGGCGGATCTCGGCGCCGTGCGATTCCGCGGCGGGCAGGTAGTTGAGCAGCATGGAGCGCTTGGCGCCGAAACGGCAGCCCGAGAGCATCCAGTTGCAGTCGGTGCACCTGGCCCGGTCGACCGCGACCGGCACCGGGTTGCAGGTGTGCCCGGCGCGGTCACAGGCGGCGGCCAGCACCCCGCCCGCGTAGGAGACGTCGGGCCAGTCGAGCTTCGTCACCGGCAGCGCCTGCTCGACCTGCTCGTACCAGGGGTCGAGGGCGGCGCGGCTGAGGGAGGCGGGCCACAGCCGCCGTCCGGCCGCGTCGCGCCGGTCGAAGACGAAGGACGGCGCGCGCAGCGACGCGGCGAAGTAGACGACGCTGCCGCCGCCCACGCAGTTGCCCGCGACGACCGAGATGCCGTCGCCCTTGATCACGTCGACGATGCGGGGGTAGGCGCCGAGGCTGAGGTCGTGGGTGAACTCCTCGGTGGCAAGGCGCGGTCCGCGCTCGAGGACGGTCACCCGGGCGCCCGCGGCGGCGAGGTGGTAGGCGGGTATCGCGCCGCCGAAGCCGCTGCCGATGACGAGGACATCGGTGGTCTGGGGGCTCATGCGGGGCTCCCGGAGGGGGTGGTGGCGGGGTGCGGCTCGGCGAGCGCCGTGCCGTAGGAGTGGGCCGGGAAGCGCCAGAGGCCGTCGGCGTCGGGCGGCGGGAATCCGGTCCACACCAGGCCGGGGTGGCCCTCCGCGAGGGCCTGCGCGGTGTGGCGGTGGGCGGCGGTGTCGAAGGCCAGGCCGACGAGGAAGGCGAGCAGTTGCCAGACGGGGCGGTCGAGGTCGTCGGCCCGGAAGAGCCCGGCGACCAGGTTCGTGCGATGGTCGAAGGAGAGGCCGACGAAGGGCGGGCGGTCGATCGGGAGCAGGATGAGCCGGCTGACCGCGTAGGCGGTGGCGCGGGCGTCCAGCAGTGCCGCGATGCCCGGCAGGAGCGCGTTCAGCGGGAGGTCGGGCGAGGTCAGCAGGGCGATCGCGCCGGCCTGTACGGCGCCCGGGCCGGGTGCGGCGCCGGCGATGGCGTGGTCGGAGGACGAGCGCCGCTCCCCCGGCACGAGGGTGTCGGCGAAGGCCTCCAGGGTGGAGACCGGCCAGGAGCCGAGCGTGGCGGCCTCGGCGGGGGCCGCCGCCGTGCCCAGCGCGGGCAGGGCGGCGACGGCGGCGGCCAGGCCGCGCAGCACCGCGCGCCGGTCGATGCCGGGAGGGGGCTCCATCGGCTACCGCCCCGCACACAGGAGGCTGAAGGGCAGCGTGACGGCGAGTCCGCTCTCGCCGGCCTCGTCCCCGTACGCGTCAAGGACGTCGGCGACCTCGGGCAGTTGCGGACGCAGCGCGGCCACCAGGTCGCCGATACCCACGGTGACCCCGTTGAGCCGGAAGTTCGTCAGGAGCATCGCCGCTCGCCGGCCCCGCTTGTCGAACCAGTAGCGGCCGTCCCAGGAGACGTACGGGACGGCGCCGGTGGTGGACTGCACGCTCCAGTGGTCGCGCTGGTAGTAGCGGCACACGGGAAGGGCGAGCGCGAAGCGGGCGGGTTCGGCGAGCAGGAAGCGGACGGCGCCGCCGTTGTCGAGGGTGATGTCGCGCTTGGAGTACTCCACGCACACCGGGTCGGACAGCCAGAGCCACGGGTCGGGGGTCTCGCCCTCCCCGTACGTGTGCCAGTCGCAGGCGGCGGCGAACGGCGGCTCGGTGTACGGGTCGGGAGCGTCGGCCGAGGCGGGGGCGGTGACCGTCACCGCGAACAGGGCGGCCGCGGCCAGGGTCAGCAGGCGTGAGGAACGGCGGAAGCGGGGCATGGGCAGACTCCGGCGGTCGTGGGGACGGGGCGTACGGGGCCTGGGCACCACGCAGGATGCCGCTGACGGGACATCAGGGCAAGAGGTTGAACACAGACTCATTGAATGATTGGCTCATCCACTGCCTGAGTGTGTTGACGCGCCGCCCCGTTGCCGGGTGGGCTTGGGTCGGACCGCTTCGAGAGGACGACCACGGTGGAGCCACTGCCCCGCGAGACCATCGTCGACGTACTGGAACGCCGCCTGCAGGAGGACATCCTGGGCGGCACCCACCCCGCCGGCAGCCTGCTGCCGCCCGAACAGCGGCTGGCCGAGGGCTACGGCGTCACCCGCACCACGGTGAAGCACGCCTTCGGCCGGCTCACCCAGGCCGGACTCCTGGAGACCCGTCACGGCGTCGGCACCCGCGTCCGCGACTACCTGCGTGTCGGCGGCGCCGACCTGCTGCCCATGCTCGTACGGCACAACTCCGGATGGCTGGCCGACATCTTCGAAGTCCGCGCCGGCGTGGGCGCGTTGATCGCCGAACGGGCGGCCGCCAAGGCCACTCCCCCACAGCGGACCGGACTGCGCACCCTCCTGGCGGCCGTCGCTGCGGCCGCCGATCCCGACGCCGCCCAACTGGCCGACGCCGAGGTCCACCGCGCCCTCGCCCAGGCCACCGGCAACCGCGTCTACGTGCTCCTCACGAACACCCTCTTCGCCGCCTACCTGCCCCTGCGCACCCGCCTCGTCGCCCCCTTCCGCGACCCCGCCGAGGCCGCGGCCCGCCTGGAACCCCTCGTCACGGCGGTCGCCGACGGCGACCCGGCCGCGGCCCGCACGGCGGCCCAGGCGTACCTCGCCGAGACGCAGCGCATCATGCTGGAGGCCCTGGGACCGGCCTGAGGCACGACGGGCCCGGCGAGGGGGTCCGGCGAGGAAGCGGCCGCCCCCGGTCCGCGCCGGGCGGCGCGGGCCGGGGGCGGGCCCGAGTGTGGGGTCAGCGGGCCTGGTCGGTGGGGCGGATCAGGATCTCGTTGACCGCGACGTGATCGGGCTGGGTGACCGCGTACAGGACGGCGGCGGCGATGTCCTCGGGCTGGAGGGTCCGCATGGACTCGGCCATGCTCTTCGCCATGGCCTGGATGGCCGGGTTGGTGATGTGGCTGGTCAACTCGGTGGACACAAAGCCGGGTTCGACGACGATAACCCGGACCCCCTGCTCGGTGACCTCCTGCCGGAGCGACTCCGCGAAGGCGGTGACGCCGAACTTGGTGGCCGAGTACGCGCCGCTCGCGGCCGTCGCCGTACGCCCCGAGGTCGAGGAGACCTGCACCACGGCCCCCTTGCGCTCGAGCAGATGGGGCAGGGCGGCGTGGACCGCGTACATGGAGCCGAGCAGGTTGGTCTCGACCATGCGCGTCCACTCCGCGGTGTCCGCACCGAGAATCGGGCCGCTGAGCATGACGCCCGCGTTGTTGACCAGGATGTCGAGGCCGCCGAAGCGCTCGACGGTCGCCACCACCGCGTCCCGCACCGACTGGTGGTCGGTGACATCCAGATCGAGGGCGAGCATCTCGCCGGGGGCGTCCTGCACGAGGTCCTTCAGCCGATCGGCCCGCCGGGCCCCGGCCGCGACCCGGGCGCCGGCCTTCGACAGGGCGATGGCCGTGGCCCGGCCGATGCCCGAGGACGCGCCGGTGACGAGGACGACCTTGCCTTCCAGGGTGCCGCTCACGTTGTTCTCCCAGGAGTTCGTGTTCGTGGTTCATGACCCGGACGGAAGATGACCGCCGGGTCATGTTGACCCTAACAGCTAACCTGACCGCCTGGTCACATTGGTGATAGGCTCCACACCTGGGAGGAGGCAGGGATGAGCGGGACGACGGCCACTCCGGGCCAGCGGGCGGACATGGTGCGCAATCGACGCCTGCTGCTCGAGGCGGCGACGGCCGCGTTCGCAGAGCACGGCGTGGACGTGCCGATCGGTGAGATCGCCCAGCGGGCCGGCCTCGCCAAGGGCACGGTGTTCCGGCACTTCGCCTCGAAGGAGGACCTCCTCGCGGCGATCATGCTCCAGATGCTCGACCAGCTCATCGGCTTGGCCGACCGCCTCCTCGGGGCCGACGACTCGGCGGCGGCACTGCGGGAGTTCATGTCCGACGGCGTCGAGGTGCTCGCCGCCGACCGGGCGTTCTGCGAGGTGATCGGCCGCCCTTCGCTGCAGCACGCGGAGGTCCGGGACCGCATCGCACTGCTCTGCGACGCAGCCGAGGCACTGACCGCCCGGGCGCGCGAGCAAGGTGCCGTGCGCGACGACATCACGGGCACCGACGTCGTCCTCCTGCTCGGCGGCATCCATCAGACGGCTGCACCCCTTCTGCCCTCGCACCCGCAGGCGTGGCGCCGCTACCTCGCGCTGGCCCTCGACGGGCTGGTCGCCACCGGCGCCGGACCACTGCCGGAACCACCCCCCGCCCGCCTGGAGATCAGCGAGCCCACGACGCCGTCGTAGGGCGCACCCCCCGCCCGGCTGCAGCCCTCTCCCCGCCCCCCATCCCCACTCCGGGGAACGCCGGGGCAACCGACGCATGCCCTCGAACGGGTCTTGACCGCACCCATGCCAAAGAGAGAGCATTGCTCTCGTTGGTAAGCGATGCTCTCCATGGGGGGATGACGATGAAACTGTTCTATGCGGGCCCACCGCTGCGGGAACTGCACGAGGAGTACGCCAAGAAGGGCAGGCTCGACGAGCGGGCGCCGGTCAGGTCGACGAGCTCGGTCACCGTGGACGCACCGGTCGCCGCGGTGTGGAAGCTGATCAGCGACATGCGCGCCTGGGACACGTGGCGCTCCGACGCGCGCGTCGTCGAGCTCGGGTCGCTGGAGCCGGACGCACGCTTCCGCTGGAAGCTGAGGGGGACGCGGATCGCGTCCACCTTCGCCGTGGTGGCGCCCGAGCGGGAGCTGTCGTGGACCGGGGTGGCGATGGGCTGGATGAGGGCGATCGACCGGATGCGGATGACGCCCGCCGACAACGGCCGGACGGTGGTCACGATCGAGGAGTCGCTCTCCGGGCCGCTGCTCACGCTCTTCTACGACAGCACGCGGCTCCGCCGGGGCCACGAGGAGATACTCCGCATGCTGAAGGCCGCCGCCGAGCGGGGACGGGGCGTGGACCAGGCCGGGACCTAGGACAAAAGGACCACTGGCCCTGTCCGGGCCGGTTGCGGGATGCTCACCGCATGATCGAGCGCGAGGAGGCGGTCCGGAGGGTCCAGGAGTACCTGGACCTGCACTTCCCCGGACGCATGGCGGTGGTGGAGGCCGAGGAGCACGAGCTGGCCTGGGTCGTCCTGTACCAGTCGGCGGAGTACGCCCGGACCGGCGACTCGCGGTACCTCCTGGCCGGCAACGGGCCGTACCTCGTGGACCGCGCCGACGGACGCCTGCACACGATCGGTCCCGTGGACTACGTCATGGGCGGATGGGAGGACGAGTACCGGGCCCGTGTCCGGGGGCTGCCCGTGCGGAGCGCGGTGGACGAGCTGGACGACCGGCTGCGCGCGTCGGCGGCCGCCCGCGGCCGCGTGTTCGCCATGGTCGAGCTGCGGGAACGGATACCGGCTCTCACCTCCGGCGACGCCCTGGCCTACGTGACGGCCCTTCAGGCCGGAGCCGAAACTCCGCCGCGTCCGCTCGCCGTCGTCACCGAGGCGCTCGTGCCGTACCGGGAGCCCGTGCTCAAAGCCGTCTCCGACTGAACGGGAAGACGCCGGCCAGGACGGGGGAAACCTGGCCGGCGCCGGTCGACGGTGCGGGGCCGCGGTGGCGGTCGCCCCCGGCAGGGGGCTCCGTGGGGCTTCAGCCGGACGATCGTCCCCACGGGCGAATCGATGAGGCCCGGGGTCACTGGCCCACTCACGGCACCCGCATCTGGTGGAACCGTGCCGCGGCCCGGATTGTTCCCGCGTCCCGGTGGTCCGGAGCCGTGCGAGGCATGCCGGTGGCCCGCTGCGGGGAAGCGCGTTGCATGACGAAGACCGGTCTCCCGGAGGGCATCCGGGCCTGCCTGTTCGATCTCGACGGAGTGCTGACCAAGACCGCGGTCGTGCACGCCGCCGCCTGGAAGGAGGTGTTCGACGACTTCCTGCGCCGCCGGGAGGGCGCGGACTTCCGCCCCTTCGACAAGGTGGCCGACTACGACGAGTACGTCGACGGCCGCCCACGCGCGGACGGCGTGCGGGCCTTCCTGGCCTCGCGCGGCATCGAGCTGCCCGAGGGTTCCGCGGACGACCCGCCCGAGCGCGACACGGTGCACGGGGTGGGCAACCGCAAGAACGAGATCCTGCTGGCGAAGATCCGTTCCGAGGGCGTCGAGGCCTATCCGGGCTCCGTGCGCTACGTGAAGGCCGTACGGGCCGCCGGCCTGCGGACGGCCGTGGTGTCGTCGAGTGCCAACTGCCGCGACGTGCTGGTCTCGGTCGGCATCGAGGACCTCTTCGACGTGCGCATCGACGGCGTCGTCGCCGCCGAGCGCAAGCTCCCCGGCAAGCCGAATCCGGACACCTTCCTGGAGGCGGCGCGCGAATTCGGGCTGGAGGCGAAGGCCGCGGTGGTCTTCGAGGACGCGCTGGCCGGCATGGACGCCGGCCGCTCCGGCCACTTCGGCTACGTCGTGGGGGTGGACCGGGTGGGCCAGGCCGACGCGCTGCGCGCGCACGGCGCCGACATCGTCGTGCGCGACCTCGCCGAGCTGCTGGAGGCGGACGCATGATCAGCCACTCCTCCTACGTGGTCGAGCCGTGGTGCGTGCGGGAGACGGAGCTGGACCTCGAGGTGCTCGCCCAGAGCGAGTCGGTGTTCGCCCTGTCCAACGGCCACGTGGGCTGGCGCGGCAACCTCGACGAGGGCGAGCCGCACGGGCTGCCCGGCTCCTATCTGAACGGTGTCCACGAGCGGCACCCGCTGCCGTACGCGGAGGCGGGCTACGGCTACCCGGAGGCCGGCCAGACCGTCATCAACGTCACCAACGGCAAGATCATCCGGCTACTGGTCAACGACGAGCCCTTCGACGTGCGCTACGGACGGCTCGTCTCGCACGAGCGCGTCCTCGACCTGCGCGCCGGGCACCTGCGCCGCACCTGCGAATGGACCTCACCGGCCGGCTGCACCGTCCGGGTGACGTCGACCCGTCTGATCTCGCTCACCCAGCGGTCCATCGCCGCGGTCGTGTACGAGGTCGAGGCCGTGGACGACGTACGGCTGGTCGTCCAGTCCGAGCTGGTGGCCAACGAGCAGCTGCCGAGGACGTCGGGCGACCCCCGGGTCTCCGCCGTGCTGGACTCGCCTCTGCAGCCGGAGGAGAACCAGGCGCTGAACAACCGTCTGCGCCTGGTGCACTCGACCTCGGTCACCGGGCTGCGGGTCGCCGTGGCGGCCGACCACGCCGTGGAGGGGCCGCCGTCGACGCGGAGCTTCAGCGAGAGCGGGGACGACACCAGCCGGCTCACCGTCACCAGCTCCCTGGCGGCCGGGGAGAAGCTGCGCCTGGAGAAGATGGTCTCCTACGGCTGGTCCCAGGTCCGTTCGCTGCCCGCCGTGCGCGACCAGGTGGAGGCGGCGCTCGCGGGTGCCCGCAGCACCGGCTGGCAGGGGCTGTGCGACGAGCAGCGCGACTACCTCGACGCGTTCTGGGCGAGGGCGGACGTGGAGATCGACGGCGACGCCGAGATCCAGCAGGCGGTCCGCTTCGCCATGTTCCACGTCCTGCAGGCCGGCGCGCGCGCCGAGCAGCGCGCGATCCCGTCGAAGGGCCTGACGGGATCGGGCTACGACGGGCACTCCTTCTGGGACACGGAGACCTTCGTCCTGCCGCTGCTGACCCTGACCTCGCCGGAGTCCGTCGCGGAGGCCCTGCGCTGGCGCCAGACCACGCTGCCCGCCGCCCGGGAGCGAGCCCACCAGCTCGGCCTCGAGGGCGCCGCCTTCCCGTGGCGCACCATCGACGGCTCGGAGGGCTCCGGTTACTGGCCGGCGGGAACGGCCGCGTTCCACATCAACGCGGACATCGCCGACGCCGTCATCCGCTACGTCTCCCTCACGGGCGACGAGGAATTCGAGCGCGAGACGGGAGTGGAGATCCTGGTGGAGACCGCCCGCATGTGGCACTCCCTCGGTCACCACGACCCGCACGGGAACTTCCACATCGACGGGGTCACCGGGCCCGACGAGTACAGCGCCATCGCGGACGACAACGTCTACACCAACCTGATGGCCCAGGCGAACCTGCGCGCCGCCGCCGACATCGTCGAACGCCACACCAAGGAGGGCGCGGCCCTCGGCGTCGACGACGAGGAGACGGCGGCGTGGCGGGACGCGGCGGCGGCCATGACCGTGCCCTACGACAGCGCGATCGGCGTCCACGAGCAGTCCGCGGGCTTCACCCGGCACCAGGCGTGGGACTTCGCCACCACACAGCCCGACCAGTACCCGCTGATGCTGCACTTCCCCTACTTCGACCTGTACCGCAGGCAGGTCGTCAAGCAGGCGGACCTGGTGCTGGCGATGGTCAAGCAGCCGCAGGCCTTCGACGAGGAGCAGAAGGCCCGCAACTTCGCCTACTACGAGCCGCTGACGGTGCGGGACTCGTCCCTGTCGGCGTCGACGCAGGCGATCATGGCCGCCGAGGTCGGCCATCTGCGCCTCGCCTACGACTACCTTGGCGAGGCGGCGCTGATGGATCTGCACGATCTGGAGAACAACACCCGCGACGGCCTGCACATCGCCTCCCTGGCCGGTACGTGGGCCGCCCTGGTCGGCGGCTTCGGCGGCATGCGCTACCGGGACGGGTGCGCCGCCTTCGCACCCCGGCTGCCGGAGAAGCTGCGGCGGCTCGCCTTCACGGTGCAGGTGCGAGGACGGCGGCTGAGGGTGGAGATCACCGGCGCGGCCGCGACGTACACGCTGCTGGAAGGCGAGCCGCTGGAGCTGCGGCACTACGACGACCTGTTCACCGTCACCGTGGAACGCCCGCAGACGCGCAAGGTGCCGACCCTCCCCGGTCGTCCGGCGCCGGAGCAGCCGCCGGGCCGCAGCCCCCGGCATCGCTGACCTGGTGCCGCCCGTCCGCTGCGCCGGCGCCCCGGTCCCCCGGCCGGGGCCCGGCGCCGGCGGCCGAGCGGCCGGTTCAGCTGCCGGTTCGGCGGCCGGGGAAATGCGGCAGGACCTCTTCGGCGAGCTCGTGCAGCACCTCCGCGACCGGGCGGTCCCCCGGACGAAGGTTGAGGGGGACGTGGGCGACGCCCAGGTCCGCCATCGCCCCCAGGTGGTCCAGGAGGGCGGCGCGGCCGGTGCGCAGGCCGAGGCGGATCGGCTCGGGCGGGGCCGCGGGGTCCGCGAGCAGGTCGAGCAGCATGGGCGTGACGTAGGGCTTGTCCCGTCCGCCGGTGAGTTCCCGCCACCGGCAGACGGTGTCCCGCAGGGCGTCGAGCGGGCGCGGATAGTTCAGGCTCGCGTCCGCGTGCTCGGCGATCCACTCCGGGCTCTGACGGGCGCTGCCCGCCACCGCGACCGGGATGTCACCGCCCATGGGCTTCGGCAGGACGTCGATCCGGCGTTCGGCCCGGAGCCCGGTACCGGGCAGGGTCAGCCCCTGACCGGGAGCGGGGGTGGCCCAGGCGGCGCGCAGGGTGCGCACGCCGTCGCGGAACGCCTGCCCACGGCCGTCGAAGTCGGCGCCGAACAGCGGGTACTCCACGGGACGGTCCCCGCTGGCCAGGCCCAGGACGAGCCGTCCCCCGGAGAGCACGTCGACGGTGGCGGCGGCCTTGGCGACGTGCAGGGGGCTGCGCAGCGGCAGGACGACGGCGGAGGTGCCGAGCACGACGTGATCCGTGAGCGCGGCGAGGTGGCCGAGGTAGGCGAAGACGTCGAAGACCGATCCGGCGTCGCCGAAGCCCAGCGGGTCGTACAGCGGGACGTCGCGCAGCCACAGGGCGGTGAAGCCGAGGCGGTCGGCGAGCCGGGCGAGGTCGGCGTGACCGCTCAGGTCGGGCACCCCGAAGGGGCGGCCGGCCTGCTGGTCGGCGGCGAGGCGGCCGGCTCCCCAGTCGTTGTCCAGCGGCAGCTCGAGTCCGAGGGTGAGCCGCCGGTGCGGACCGGTGAGGCGGGTGAGGGCGGTGCTGGTCATGGTGCGGGCCTTCGTCGGATGCGGAGTCGGGGCGGGGCCGGGACCGTGGGTTCCTGCTGTCCCGGCCCCGGCCCCCGCGGTCAGTGCCGGGAGGTGAGGACGGGCTCCTCGGCGGGCGCGGCCCCGGCGGCGACGCGGCTGCGGCGGCCGCCGCGGCCCCTCTCCAGCGCCGCCGAGACGATCGCGAGAACGAGGGCGGAGGCGGTCAGGACCGCCCCGACGAGGTTCGGCGAGGTGTAGCCGAAGCCCGCGGCGATCACGACCCCGCCCAGCCAGGCGGACAGGGCGTTGCCGAGGTTGAAGGCGCCGATGTTGACGGCCGAGGCCAGGGTGGGGGCGCCGGACGCCTGGTCCAGGACCCGCTTCTGCAGCGGCGGCACGGTCGCGAAGCCCAGTGCGCCGATCAGGAAGATCGTCGCACCGGCGGTGAACTCGTTGTGCGCGGTGAGGGCGAACAGCGCCAGTACGGCGGCCAGGGAGCCCAGCGCCGTGTAGAGCATCGGCATCAGGGCGCGGTCGGCGTACTTGCCGCCGACCAGGTTGCCGACGACCATGCCGACGCCGAACAGCACCAGCAGCCAGGTGATGGACGCGTCGGCAAAGCCGGTGACCTCGGTCATCATCGGCGCGATGTACGTGATGGCCGCGAAGACGCCGCCGAAGCCGAGCACGGTCATCGCCATGGCCAGCAGGACCTGGACGTTGCGGAAGGCTCCCAGTTCGTGGCGCAGGCGCACGCCCTGCGGCTTCGGCATCTCGGGCACCAGCTTGAGGACGCCGGCCAGGCCGACGACGCCGAGGCCGGCGACGACGAAGAAGGTCACGCGCCAGCCTGCGTTCTGCCCGATGAAGGTGCCCAGCGGCACACCGATCACGTTGGCCACGGTGAGGCCGGCGAACATCATGGAGATCGCGCGTGCCTTCTTCTCGGGGGCCACCAGGTCGGCGGCGACGACCGAGCCGATGCCGAAGAAGGCGCCGTGGGTGAAGGACGCGAGGATGCGCCCGGTCATCATCACACCGAAGGACGGTGCCAGGGCGGAGACCAGGTTGCCGAGCACGAACACGCCCATGAGCAGCATGAGCATGTTCTTGCGGGACGCCTTGGTGCCGAGCAGCGTCATGATCGGCGCGCCGATCATGACGCCGAGTCCGTAACCGGTCACGAGAAGGCCGGCGGTGGGGACCGAGACCCCGAAGTCGGTGGCGACCTCGGGCAGCAGGCCCATGATCACGAATTCGGTGGTTCCGATCCCGAAAGCCCCGATGGCGAGGGCCAGGAGCGCGAGAGGCATGGCGGCGACCTTCCAGATGTTGCAGTGGCACCTAACGAGCGTCAACAATAATTGCAGACGCGCTATAACGTCAAGCGCTGGACATCTTCGGGCGGCGGCTTACCATGGCCAGTGCGGGCGAACAGCCTTCACCCGCACCCGCAGCCGCCGCATGAAGGGGACTTCGATGACCGCCACCGATCCGGCACTGACCGCCCTCGCCCAGGGGTGGCACGCCCTGTCACTGCTGCACGGACGGATCGAGGGACGGATCGAGAAGCAGCTGCAGACCCATCACGACCTGAGCGTGCGCGAGTACTCGCTGCTCGACGTCCTCAGCCGTCAGCACGACGGCGAAGGCGGCCACCTGCAGATGCGCCAGGTCGCCGACGCCGTCGTACTCAGCCAGTCGGCGACGACCCGTCTGGTCACCCGACTGGAGGACCGTGGCCTGCTGGCCCGCTACCTCTGCCCCACCGACCGGCGCGGCATCTACACGGACGTGACCGAGTCCGGCCTGAAGCTGCTGGAGGAGGCCCGCCCGACGAACAACGCGGCACTGCGCGCGGCGATGGACGAGGCGGCACTCGTCCCGGAGCTCGCCCCCCTGGTCAAGGCGGTGGAGGACCTGCAGGGCGCGAAGGTCCCGGCGTCCTGACCCCGCAAATCCGCGCACGAAATTATTCAGCGTTTGCAATTAACAGCGTGCGCAACTAATCTGGTCGTGGAGCACGGGAAGGGCGCGCCCCGCCCCCTCCCGGGACGTTCACCCGTCCGCACTCGCACCGGCGCCCGTCGCCGGCCGCGACGCGAAAGGATCAGCACCATGACCACCCCCACCCCGGACATCACCCTCAACAACGGCGTCACCATGCCGCAGCTCGGCTTCGGCGTCTTCCAGGTGCCCGACGCCGAGACCGCGGCCGCCGTCACGTCGGCCC
Source organism: Streptomyces sp. NPDC058864 (assembly GCF_042742985.1). Classification (NCBI taxonomy): domain Bacteria; kingdom Bacillati; phylum Actinomycetota; class Actinomycetes; order Kitasatosporales; family Streptomycetaceae; genus Streptomyces; species Streptomyces sp. NPDC058864. Next base: position 44,426 of record NZ_JBHYMQ010000033.1, read on the forward strand.
TGGAGAGCGGCTACCGCAGCATCGACACCGCGTCGATCTACGGCAACGAGGCCGGTGTCGGGCAGGCTCTCGCCGCCTCCGGCGTCGCCCGCGACGAACTGTTCGTCACCACCAAGCTGTGGAACGCCGACCAGGGCTATGACAGCACCCTCGCCGCCTTCGACGCCTCCCTCGCCAAGCTCGGCCTCGACCACGTGGACCTCTACCTGATCCACTGGCCGGTCCCGGCCCGGGACGCGTACCTGGACACCTGGCGGGCCTTCGAGAAGATCCACGCCGAGGGCCGGGCCCGTGCCATCGGCGTCTCGAACTTCCAGCCCGAGCACCTGCAGCGGCTGATCGACAACAGCGACGTCGTCCCCGCCGTCAACCAGGTGGAGCTGCACCCCCAGCTCCAGCAGGCCGAACTGCGCGCCTTCCACGCCCGGCACGGCATCGCCACGGAGGCGTGGAGCCCGCTCGCCCAGGGCGCCGTCCTGAAGGACCCGGTCGTCACCGGCATCGCCGGGCGTCTGGGCAGGACCCCGGCCCAGGTGATCCTGCGCTGGCACCTGCAGATCGGCAACGTGGTCATCCCCAAGTCGGTGACCCCCGAGCGGATCCGCCAGAACATCGATGTCTTCGACTTCGCGCTCTCCGACGCCGACGTCGCGGCGATCACCGCCCTCGACAACGGCACCCGCATCGGCCCGGACCCCGACACCTTCAACTGACCGTCTCGGGGCCGGGGGCCGTCCCGTCCGCCGGACCGCGGCCGCACCCCGCGGCCCGGCGGTCGGTCCACCGGCACACATGGCGCACATGGCTCGCGGGGCTCAACGGGCTCAGGTAGCGGTGCGCTCCTCGATGCGTCGCAGCGCCTGCTTGAGGTACCCGGCGAAGCGCGGGTAGTTCTCGCTCATCGGGAAGTGCCCGATCTCCTTCATCTCGATGAACTCGGCCCCACGGATCTGCTCCGCGGTGCGGGCTCCGTCCTCGGGAGTGGTCAGGTAGTCGTACTCGCCGGTGAGCATGACGACCGGGCAGCGCTCCCCGTCGATCTCCCCCAGCCTGCCCCGCAGGTCGTGGTCGACGGAGTAGAAGTACAGGTCGCCCTTGAACGCCTCGGAGCCCTGGCTGTAGTAGAACCAGGTCGCCCAGCGGTCCGCGTCGGGCGACTGCGGGGCCATCAGGTCCCACACGCCGCTGGCGCAGACCTGTGCCGCGTTGGCGTGCGGATGCTGCCACCAGTCGAGGTAGAAGCCCGGGGAATAGTCGGCGCCCTCCACCGGGATCACCGCCTTGAAGCGGTCCGGGTGCCGCAGCGCCAACTGCAGGGCCACGTTCCCGCCGAAGGAGGAACCCATGAAGATCGGGTCCTCCAGGCCGAGCGCGTCGCAGAACGCGGTGATGAAGGCGACGTAGTGGTCGGCGGTGAGCTTGTACTCCTCCTTCCACCACTCCTTGTTCAGCGGCGGGTCCGACTTGCCGTGGCGCGCGAGGTCGTAGGCGATGACGCGGTGGTTCGCGGTGATCTCCTCGTCCTCCAGGAGGCCGCGCCACTGGTGGTTGTGGCAGCCCGCCGTGTGCTGGCACACCAGCGGCTGTCCCTGGCCGTTCTCCAGGTAGAAGACCTTGTACTGGACGTCCTCCACGTCGATCGTGACGTAGTGGCCGGTCACCGGGGAGATGCGGGAGGCGGTGCCCATGAAGGGGTCCTTTCGGCGGTGCGTGGCCGGAGCGGTGGTTCAGCCCAGCGGGCCGGTGAGGCGGAGCAGTTCCAGCTGACGGGTAAGGCAACGCAGGTTCTGCATGAGCACCAGCAGGTCTCCCTCGAGCCGCATGTCCCGCTGGAAGCTCGCCGCCCAGATGCCGTGGTACATCGGCTTCGGCACCGGCGTGCAGAACTCCCGCCAGGTCGCGGCGCCCGCCCTGATGGCGAAGTCGTAGGCCGTGAGCGGCTCGGGGTCGACGACGAGGTCCTCCACCCGGCCGCGGTGCATGCGCACCAGGAAGGCGTGCCGTTCCATGTCCAGCAGGTAGGTGCAGCTGAAGTACGCCCCGTGAGCGCGCAGCTCCGCGTCGCCGTCACTGAGCCGCCGGAACTCCTCCGCGGGCCCCTGCGCCGTTGCCGTCGTCATGTCCACTCCTCGCTGACGCCGATCTTCGCTCACAGCTAATACGCCGTCAGGTGCGCGCCGGGCGCGGGCACGCCGGTACGTCCCCCGCACGGCGCGCCCACCGGGTACCGCGGCGCCGCCCGGGAAGGCTGAGAGTCGGACGGTCGCGCCCCGGCAGCTCGCCGCGGCCCGCCTCACGCGCGTCCACCTGCCCCGGACGCTCCAACGGGACCGAGGCCGCGTCCAGTACGTCGCCGGCGACTCGGCGGTCGCGACGCGGGCCGAAATGATCCACTACGGCATGTCCAAGACCGCGCTGCTCGCCCTCGGCGCGGCTTCGCCGAGCGGGCAGCGGGCAGCGGGGTCACCGTCAACTCGGTGATCGCCAACATGGTGGTGTACCTGAGCTCGGACCTCGCCCCGGCCACCACCACTAGCGGCGCCCTGCGGGTCGACAGCGGCTACGTGGACGCCATCGTCCCCTGACGCCTTACGGGGTTCAGGAGACCGTCATCACGACCACCTGGCGGTCCTGGAGCAGCGGGACGATCCGCTCCAGCGCGAGGCTCCGGAAGTGGACGCTGCCGCGGTGCGCGTCCAGGGCCTCCCGGTCGGTGTAGCGCTCGACCACCACGATGTCGCCCCGGTCGGTGCCGTCGGGGTGGAAGGCCCGGTACCCCAGGCAGCCCGGCTCGGCCCGGGATGCGCCGACCAGCTCGGCGAAGGCGGCGAGGACCGCATCGTGGTTGCCGGGGGCGGGGGTCCAGCGGGCGATCACGACGACCTGGCCGGGTCGCGCGCCGTCCAGCGGCCAGTTGTTCGCGGAGATGTGACCCATGGCTTCGCTCACCTCACCGTCCGGGGCGCCCGCGGGCCGGCGGCTGGCCGTCCCGCTGCACGTCCGGGAGGACAGCGCCCTTTCTACCCCCATAGGGTAGAGATCATCGTTTAATGTCACATTTACCCCGAAGGTGATCAGTATGAGCGTCCAGGGTGTGAACGAACCGGTGGCACCCGGCGACGGCCGGCCAGAGGTGCCGCCGACCGGCGGCGAGGGGCCGGCCGACGACAAGCGGCCGTCCCAGCACGGCTACCACCACCCGGCCGCCGGATGGGGCGCCGCCAAGAGCGTCACCCGGGTGCTGCTGCGGGAACACGCACTGGTCGACGGCCCCCGGGCGATCTTCAAGATGAACCACGAGAACGGCGGCTTCGACTGTCCCGGATGCGCGTGGCCCGACGACACCAAGGGGCTCAAGCTCGACATCTGCGAGAACGGCATCAAGCACGTGACCTGGGAGATGACACCCAAGCGCGTGACACGGGACTTCTTCGCCGCCCACACCGTCACCGAGCTGTCGACCTGGACCGACTTCGCCCTCGAGGACCAGGGCCGGCTCACCGAACCCATGGTGTACGACCCCGGCACGGACCACTACGTGCCCATCTCCTGGCAGGCCGCCTTCGATCTCGTCGGCCGTGAACTCCGCGCCCTGGACAGCCCCGACGAGGCCTCCTTCTACACCTCCGGCAGACTCGGCAACGAGGCCACCTTCCTCTACCAGTTGCTGGCCAGGGAGTTCGGCACGAACAACCTGCCGGACTGCTCCAACATGTGCCACGAGGCATCGGGCCGGGCGCTGCAGGCGTCCCTGGGCACCGGCAAGGGCACCGCCGACCTCAAGGACTGGGAGTCCGCCGAGGCCCTGTTCATCATGGGCGTCAACGCGGCCTCGAACGCGCCGCGGATGCTCACCGCCCTCGCCGACGCCTACCGGCGCGGCGCCCAGATCGTGCACGTCAACCCGCTGATCGAGGCGGCGGCCACCCGGACGATCGTGCCGCACGAGATCACGGACATGGCCCTGTTCAAGTCGACCCGGACCAGCACCCTCAACCTGCAGGTGCGCGCCGGCGGTGACATGGCGCTCATGCGGGGCATCGCCAAGGCCGTGCTGGAACAGTCGGCCGGCGACCCCAAGGCACTGGACCGGGAGTTCATCGAGCGGTACACCCACGGGTTCGAGGAGTACCGCGCCCTGTGCGAGGCCACGCCCTGGGAGGAACTGGAACTCCAGTCCGGGCTGACCCGCGCCGACATCCTCAAGGCCGCGGCCGTCTACTCACGCTCGGACCGCACCCTGATCAGCTGGTGCCTCGGGGTGAGCCAGCACGAGCACGGCGTGGACACCGTCCGCGAGATCGTCAACGTCCTGCTCCTCCGCGGCAACCTGGGACGCGAGGGCGCCGGACCCTCCCCCGTACGCGGCCACAGCAACGTCCAGGGCAACCGTACATGCGGCATCGACCACCGGCCGGCCGCGGCCTTCCTGGACCGGCTCGCCGCGGTCTGCGGCATCGACCCGCCCCGGGAGCACGGGCTGGACACGGTGGGCACCATCGCCGCCATGCACGAGGGCAAGGTCAAGGTGTTCGTCGGGATGGGCGGCAACTTCGCGCTCGCCGCGCCCGACACCCCGTACACCGCCCGGGGACTCGCCAAGTGCGCGCTGACCGTGCAGGTGAGCACCAAGCTCAACCGCAGCCACCTGGTCCACGGCGAGCGGGCCCTGATCCTGCCGTGCCTGGGCCGCACCGAGAAGGACGAGCAGCGGCGCGGGTTGCAGGCGACATCGGTCGAGGACTCCATGAGCATGGTGCACCTGTCCGTCGGCATGAAGCGGCCCGCGTCGTCCCACCTGCTGTCCGAGCCGGCCGTCATCGCCGGCATGGCCCGCGCCGCCCTCCCGGGCAGTTCCACGCCCTGGGAGCACTACGTCGAGGACTACGACCGCATCCGCGACACCATGGCCAAGGTCCTCGACGGGTTCGAGGACTTCAACCGCCGTGTCCGGCTGCCGCTGGGCTTCCGGATCCGCCAGCCCGCCCGTGAACTGGTCTTCTTCACCCCTTCCGGGCGCGCCGAGTTCTCCGCTGCGCCGCTGCCGGACGTGGTGCCCCGCGACGGGATGCTCGTCCTGCAGACGATGCGCTCCCACGACCAGTGGAACACCACGATCTACTCGGACGACGACCGGTACCGCGGCGTGCGGAACCTGCGCACCCTCGTCCTGATGAACCCGGCCGACATGCGCGCCCGGGACATCGAGCCCGGCGGTCTCGTGGACCTCACCGCGACGGCCAAGGACGGCAGCCGGCGGGCCCTCACCGGCTACCGCGCGCTGCCCTACGACATGCCCCGCGGCTGCGCGGCCGGCTACATGCCGGAGATGAACGTGCTCATCGCCGCCAACGACTACAGCAGCCAGAGCGACCAGCCGCTGATGAAGAACGTCAAGGTCACCATCGCCCCCACCCGCTGAGGCCGCTCCCGGCGCCACGACGCGCCGACGCTCCCCCGTCACCGGACACGACGGGGGAGCGTCCGCGCGGGTTCAGCCCGTGAGCGTGCCGTGGAGCGCTTCGAGGCCGTCGCGGTAGATGCCGGTGAACAGCTCGACCACCTCCGCCTCGTCGGCGCCGTCGGGGACGAACCGGCCGCTCCAGACGACCTCGGCGGCCTCCGGCTGCCCGGGCACGGCGTGGACCCGCAGGTCGGAGACGTATCCGGTCACGGGGAAGGGCGCTTCAACGATCGCGTACGCGTAGTGGCGCTCGGCTTCGCTGAAGGCCACCAAGCGCTCGACGATCACGTCGCCCTCGGGGGTGCGGAGCCTGCGCACCCGACCGCCCTCCAGCGGGGTGCTCTCGGGGATGAACGGGAGCCAGTCGGGCAGCGCGTCGAAGCCGCCGATCAGGTTCCAGACGCGTTCGGGCGATGCGGGTACCACTCGGCTGACCGACGTGGACGCCATGCTCTTGCTCCTTGACTTGCAGGTGGGCAGGGGCGGGGGTGGTCAGGCGCCGTTCGGGAGGGGCGCGGCGGGGCTGACGAGGCCGGAGGCACGGAGGTCGGCCCAGAACTCGGCCGGGACGTCCTCGTGGAGCGCGGCGATGTCCTCGGCGATGCGGCCCGGCTTGGTGGCGCCCGGGACGGCCGCGACGGCCACCGGGTGCGCGAGGGAGAACTGCAGGGCCGCCGCCTTGATGCTCACCCCGTGGCGGGCCGTGATCTCCTTGATGCGGCGGACGCGCTCGACGACCTCCGGGGGCGCGTCCTGGTACTCGAAGTGCGTGCCTCCGGCGAGCACCCCGGAGCTGTAGGGCCCGCCGACGACCATGCCGACGCCCTGCTCCTGCGCCTTCGGCAGCAGCCGCTGCAGCGGGCGCGCGTGGTCCAGCAGGGTGTAGCGGCCGGCGAGCAGGAAGCCGTCGGGCTGCGGCTCGTCCAGGTCGAGCGTCAGCTCGATGGGCTCGACCCGGTTCACACCGAGGCCCCAGGCCTTGATGACGCCCTCGTCACGGAGCCGGGACAGCACGCGGAAGGCGCCGGTGCGGGCCTCCTCGAACTTGCTCAGCCAGAGGTCGCCGTGGAAGTCCTGGGCGATGTCGTGCACCCAGACGATGTCCAGGCGGTCGACGCCCAGGCGCTTCAGGCTGCCCTCGATCGACCGCTCGGTGGCGTCGGCGGTCCACTCGTGGAGCATCGCGTTCGGGCGGCCGTGCTCGAACAGCCCGCCCTTCTCACCGAGGTCACGGGCACCCGGCTCGGGCTCGTCCAGGATGACGCGGCCGACCTTGCTCGCCAGCACGAACGCGTCGCGGGGCTTCTGCGAGAGCAGCTCGCCGAGCCGTAGCTCCGCGAGGCCCGCGCCGTAGAAGGGGGCCGTGTCGTAGAAGCGGATGCCCTGGTCCCAGGCGGCCTCCAGGGTCGCGCTCACCTCCTCCTCGGGGATGGCGCGGAACATGTTGCCGAGGGGGGCGGTACCGAAGCCGAGACGGCCGGGGATGAGTTCCTTGAGCGACATGATGATGCCTTTCGAGGGCCGTGTGCGGGGTGCGTGGTGCTCCACCGCGGGGGCCGGGTTGTGAGGGGTCGCCTCCGGGGTGCCGGGGGCCCGGCGTCCGCCGGAGTCGCGCTGGACGGCCCAGCGCCTTACGGAAACCGAAGATACTTGCAGGCGCGGACTAATGCAAGCGCCTCATATCCGCGTTGTCCAATTGTCGCGGGCCGGCCGCCGTGCGGGAATTAATCCGCGCGTGCAATTATTGATTGAGCCTGTAGGGCGCAGGCGCATGAACGCTGTACCGACTCGTCGCCGCGCGGCCCGGCCCCGACCGCCCCCAGAGGAGACTGCTTCGTGACCACCACCCTGTTCGAGCCCCTCACCCTCCGGTCGCTGACCGTCCCGAACCGGATCTGGATGGCCTCCATGTGCCAGTACAGCGCGGCACCGGACGGCGAGCAGGCGGGCGTGCCGAACGACTGGCACTTCACGCACCTCGCGGCGCGGGCCGCCGGCGGTACCGGACTGATCATCACCGAGGCCACCGCGGTCAGCCCCGAGGGCCGCATCAGCCCGTACGACCTCGGCATCTGGAACGACACCCAGGTAGAGGCCTTCCGGCGGATCACCGCGTTCCTGAAGTCCCAGGGCACCGTGCCCGGCATCCAGCTCGCCCACGCCGGGCGCAAGGCCTCCACCGAGCGGACCTGGGTCGACCGCGGCGCTCCCATTCCTCCGGGCGAGCAGCACGGCTGGACACCGGCCGGCCCCAGCGCCGTCCCGTTCGACACCGGCTCCACCATGCCGGAGGAGCTCAGCACCGAGCAGATCGGCCGGATCGTGGCGGACTTCGCCGACGCCGCCCGGCGTGCCCTCGACGCCGGGTTCCAGGTCGCCGAGATCCACGGGGCCCACGGATACCTCATCAATCAGTTCCTTTCCCCGCACAGCAACCGCCGCACCGACGGCTACGGCGGCGACTTCGCGGGACGCACCCGCTTCGCGCTGGAGGTCGTCGACGCCGTCCGCGCCGTGTGGCCGCAGGACCTGCCGGTCTTCTTCCGCATCTCGGCGACCGACTGGCTCAGCGAGAACGCCGACGACGACCGCGAGGGCTGGACCGGTGACGACACCGTCCGTCTCGCCAAGGAGCTGCAGGCCCGGGGCGTGGACCTGATGGACGTCTCCACGGGCGGCAACGCCCCGAACGCCAAGATCGTCGCGGCTCCCGACTACCAGGTGCCGTTCGCCGAGCGCGTCCGCGAAGAGACCGGTATGCCCGTCGCCGCCGTCGGTCTCATCACCGAGCCCGACCAGGCGCAGGCCATCGTCGGCTCCGGCAAGGCCGACGCCGTCCTCCTCGGCCGCGAGCTGCTGCGCGACCCGTACTGGGCGCGCCACGCGGCCTCGGCGCTGGGCGGGAAGGTCAACACCCCGGTTCAGTACCACCGCGCCTGACCGAAGTGACACGCCCCGTCCCCGCCGCACGAGGTGCGGCGGGGACGGGGCGCCGGGCGGCGAAATCACCTTGCGCCGTGCCGTCCGGCGCGGGGAGCATCACGTCCGTCATCCACCGACGGCACACGGGGTTTTCCGCGACATGACCTACACGCTGCGTGAGTACGCACCGGCGGACGAGGCCTCCTGGCTCCGCTGCAGGGTGCTCTCCTTCCTGGGCACCGCCTACTACGACGACGTCGACCGCGCCAAACCGCCGATCCCGGCCCCCGGCCTGGAACTCGTCGCCGTCGACGGGTCGGGCACGGTCGTCGCCATCATGGACACCGCCGTCGGCACCACCGACACCACGCTGGCGACGATCGACACTGTCGCCGTCCACCCCGACCACCAGCACCGCGGCCTCGGCCGCGCCCTGCTGCACCGCACCCGCGCCGAGGTCCGCGAGCGGGGCGCGACGACCCTCGACGCCTGGACCCGCGACGACCCGGGCACCCTCGCCTGGTACCGCGCCATGGGGTTCGCGGAGAGCGACCACTACCTGCACGTGTACGCCCATCAGTACACCGCCCCCGGCGAACCGGGCCGCGCGATCCTCACCCCCCGCCCCGGCCTGCGGCTCATGGGCGCCTTCCTGCACGCCGGGCTGGAGGACGAGGCCCGCATGCGCGCGGAGTTCAGCCGGGTGCACGTGTGCCGGCGCTTCTCGATGACGGCGTGACGCCCCGGCGGACGGCGACGGCGGTCAGCCCGGCTCGAAGCCCGGCGGGACCGGGCCGATCTCCCCGTCGGCGACGAGCTCGGCCGGATCCTCCGGCTCCAGGAACTCCAGGTCCTCCGGGTCGAGTCCGTGGAAGCGGTCCAGGGAGGCCAGACGCTCCACGAACGCGAGCACGAAGGCCGATAAGGAGCCGTCGAAGGTCTCGCACCCCACCTCGTGGACCATGGTGACGACCTTCCAGCGGTCGGGATCGGCGTCACAGGGCAGGAAGAAGTGCTCGTCGCCGCTGTAGTCGTAGCCCCAGGAGATCAGTCCGCCGGGTGCGGGGTGGAAGGCATACGGGTAGCGCTCCGGATCGCCCGACTCCGCCGCCGTGTCGCGGCGTTGTGCGAACCGCTGATGCGTCCTGGCCATGCGGTCCGGCAACGGTGTCGCCCCTCTCGGGTGGAAGACGACGAGCTCGCCGGAAACCACCCTGGTGCCGTACGCGTCGAGGAACGCCTTGAAGTCGCCGGGCAGGGCCGATCCCACGTACCGCTCCACCTCCGCCCAGTCCTCGGCATCCGGTTGCCTGAGGGCGGGTTCGCCCAGCAGGGCCCGCAACTCGTCCAGCGAGGACATGCGCTGCTCCGCGACGATGGGTGGAAGGGTCGGCGCCACGCTATCCGGGCCGACCGGGGCCCAGGCCACCGGGGCGCGCACCGTACGAAATTGCCGCGCCGACCAGCGGGGGTTCCCGCACGATGGTGGCCCGTGAGTGACGTCCTGCCCGGCCTGGCCGGCAATCCCTCGCTGCCGCGCGAGTTGGTCGACCGGCTGATCGCGACCGCGGACGGCGAACTCGCCGAAGCCCTCGCCGAGCGGCCCGACCTCGCCCGTGCGCAGGTGGTCGCCCTGGCCGCCCGCGATGAAGGTGCGGCGCTGCAGCTGGCGTACGGAGGGCGTCTCACCGCGGCCGACGTCGATCCCGTCGCCCGGCCGTTCGTCGCCCTCGCCCTGCTCGAGGAAGGCGCGGGACCATCGGAGTGGACGCGTCTACTGGCCGGCACGGGCTCCCCCGAGCAGCGGGAGAGGCTGGCCGGCTGCCCCGGTCTCCCGGAGGACGTCGCGCGTGCCCTCGCGGCCGATCCGGAGATCGGGGTGGTCGCGGAACTCGCGCTCTGGACGACGTCCGGGCTCCTCGCCCGCCTCGCGGAGCATCCGCATGCCGAGGTGCGTCGCGCGGTCGCGGCGCCGCTGCCGTGCTTGTTCCCGTGGGCCACACGGGGCTAGCGTCGACGTCCATGATCGTATGGCTCAACGGCACCCACGGCGCGGGCAAGACGACGACCAGTGCGCTGGTGCAGCAACTGCTCCCGGATTCGCGGGTGTTCGACGCCGAGAAGGTCGGCGAGACGCTCATGGACATCACACCGGGGCTGCCCGAGAAGGGCAACTTCCAGCACTGGCCTCCGTGGCGGCCGCTCGTGGTCGAGACCGCCCGCCGGGTGCTCGACTACACCGGCGGCACCCTTGTGATGCCCATGACGGTCCTGGTCGAGGAGTACTGGCGCGAGATCAGCGCGGGTCTCGCCGATCACGCCATCCCGGTGCGGCACTTCGTCCTCCACGCCGACCAGGAGACCCTCCGGGGGCGCATCGAGGGGGACACGGTTCTCGGGCCCTCCACATTCCGCCTCGAGCACCTGGAGCCCTACGCCGAGGCGGCCCGTACCTGGCTGCACGACGAGGCCGAGGTCGTCGACACCACGCACCTCACGCCCGCCGAGGCGGCCCTGCGGATCGCGGAGGCGCTCAAGAACTGACACGGTGCACGCCTTGGACGTCGCCCTGTCCGCGCCGCGCACTTCGCGCACAGGAAGCGGACTTCAGTGCGGCATCAACTCAGCCGGCCCAAGTGTGGTCCGCACGCGTCGCCTACCGCACGGCGACGTAATCCCCGGTCGGCGACGCGACTTCGCCCGGGCGGTGGAGTTCCCGTAGTGCGTCCACCGCCACGCCCGGGCTGGTGGGGAGGCGCCCGCGGCCTTGAACCGGCTCAGAACTCGAACTCGACGTAGTCGATGTCGGTGAAGTCGACCTGCAGTCCCTGGGCGCGGCGGCCCCGGTCCTTGAAGTAGATCTCCTGGAGGCCCTCGGCCGCGATGGCGCGGAGTCGGTCCTCGCCGGCGCCCTCGGACTGGGCGGCGAAGAGGCGGGCGGCGTAGTCGGGAGGCAGGGCCTGGGTGACGAGGCGGACGCGGGCGTCGTCGGTGGAGCCCGGGGCGGCCGTGAAGCCGAAGCGGGCGCGGGTCTCGATGACGATGCCGCCGGTGGCGGCCGCGCGCTGCCGGGCGCGCTCGCGGACGCGGGGCTGCCATCTCCTGCGGACCTCGTCCTCGAGGCGGGTGGCGAGGTCCTTGCGGGGGCGTTTGATCTGGCCCGTCAGGTAGCGCTCGACGGTGCGCTGCGAGACGCCGAGCAGTGCGGCGACGGCCCTGGTGCCCTTCTCCTGCTTGACCAGGAACCGCATCTGGGCCTGCGCCGACTTGGGCACGGGGCGTGTGAGGGTCTTCGCCGTGGCCTTGTCCAGGCCGTCGCCGAGCATGCCCACCGGGCTCTCCTACTCTCCGTCGAGTGCGGCGTCGCCGCCCTTGATGTGGCGGGCGGGGTTGTGGCCGTCCTCCAGCAGTTCCACGGCCCACATGAGGGACTGCGTGCCCTCGTGCTTGACCATCCCGGGCGAGACGCCGAGCCGGAAACCGCCGGGCAGCGGCTTGCCCTCCGGTGTGCGCGGCAGGAAGTCCAGCGGGCCCGGGCCGTCGGACAGATACACGGCGCAGTCGGACAGCACGGCCACCGGGAAGAGGCCCGCGGCGGCGAACCTGACCATCTTGCGGTGCATGTTGACGCGCGCGGTGGCGATGACGGCGGCGCGGATGTCGGGGCGCCACGTGGGGCGTTCGAGTGCCGGCCAGCGCTCCCCCGGTCGGTAGCCGGCGCCCTGGGGGCGCTCGCGGAGCTTGCCGATGCCGCCCTTGACGGTGGCCTTGACGGCCGACAGGAGGGCCGCGCGGACCGGGTCGGCGTCCTTGTGGTGTTCCATCGCGTCGAGGAACTCGGCCTCCGGCATGCCGGGGACGACGCCGAGTTCGGCCATGGTGGCCATGTAGGCGTCGCGCAGCCGGCCGTACCAGGCGTCTAGGTACGCGCCGTGCTCGGGGCGGACGTACGCCTCGGCCGGGCGCACCTCGTGGCCGAGTTCGACGGCGTAGGCGACGGTCGGGGTGGCGTACCAGGCGGGGCCCCCGGGGCGGGTGCCGTCAGGGGTGAACGGGTTCGGCAGGCGCGGGTCGACGTCGACGTGCGAGAGGTCGACGAGCCAGGAGCCGGGCAGCGCCTTGTCGAACTCCGGGGCGCGGACGTGGACGGCGGCGCCGAGGCCGACGTTCAGCCGGTTCGCGGCGGCGGCGAACGCCATGTTGACGTCGATCCCGACCGCGAACCTCCGGGCGCACTCGTCGTCGGTGAGCAGTTGCGGGTCCCGGATCCACTCGAAGGCCTCCTCGTCGAGGACCTCCTCCGGGGTGCGGCGGTGTCCGCGCGGGAACCGCGAGGCCACGACGGGGTGTTCGTCGGGGGCCTCGGGGGGCGCCGGGTCCACGGGCTCCGTGAGGGCGCCGGGGTTCGGTCCGGAGACCCAGGCACCGGTCGCCTGGTCCCTGACGGCCCTGGTCGGCGGGCGCAGGGCCGTCATGAGCTCCAGGCCGCTGACCGCTGTGGAGCCGCGCGGGGTGAGGACGCGGTGCGCGTAGTCCGCGAGCAGCTGGGCGAGTTCCGGGGGCGGCAGCTGCTCCGCGTCGCCCCAGGAACGGGTGTCGAGCGCGCCCCAGGGCAGGACGGCGAGCTGCACGCAGTGACGCCTGCCGTCCTGCGCCGGGCGGTAGACCCGGGCCCAGGGGCCGAAGCCGCGGCGGGTGAGCTGCCACTTGGCACGAGCGATCTGCCGTACGACCTTGTGGTCCGCGGGCAGGCGCAGGGCCCGGCGGTCCTCCAGGGCGACGGGCAGGCCGAGGCGTTCGGCGGCCGGAGCGGTCAGGACGATCAGCGGGTCGGCGTCCTTGCCGTTGCGGTGCAGCCGCGGCGCGCCGAGCTTCGCCTCGGCGAGCGTCCAGGTGACGAGCGACGGCACGTCGGTCGCCGGGCACGGCAGCACGAGACCGCCGGCGCAGTAGGCGTTGCCGTCACCGTCCAGCACGGCGAGCGGACCGTGGGCGTAACGCGGATCCGCTTCGGCCGCCACGGGCGCCGCTTCCTTCCGCGCGGGGGCGGGCGCCGACCGCCCGGGAGCGGCGGACGGGTTGACGGGCGGGGGCGCCGGAGCGGTGGGGGGCGCCTGAGCAGGGGCCGGGACGGGAGTGGTCACGGCAGCGGGCGCGGGAGCACCTTCCGCGATGCCGAGTTGTGCGGCGATGCCGTCCAGCAGCTTGACGTACGCGGCACGGGTGGCGCCCTGCGGCTCGCTGCGGCCGGCCTCCCACCCGGCCACGGTCGTCCGGGTCACGTCGAGCGCCTCGGCGACCTCCGCCTGGGTCAGGCCGTACTCGGTGCGCAGCCGGGCGCGTTCGGCGGGCTCGGGCAGACGGGTCCGCCGCGGCCCCGACTTCAGGAGGGCGTCGACGGGATCGGACGTGCTGGCCATGCGGCGGTGGGCTCCTTCGCTGCTTCAGTCCTGGCCGGTTCCGGAGGCGCGGCGGGGTTCCGCGTCGAGGAACTCGCGCAGGTGCTGCCCCGTGAGGATACGGGCCGGGTTGCGCCCGGGTGGCAGCGGAAGCCTGCGGCCCAGTGCCCAGCGGAAGCGTCGTGCGGGTGCCAGGTCGAACACGTACTTCCCGCCGCTGCGGTCGTCGGTGCGGCTGCCGTGGATCTCGAACGCGCCCACGCAGACCCCGCCGTCGACGAAGGCCAGCAGGAAGTCCCCGTGCTGGGCGACCGTCCGGGAGGAGAAGCGCCAGGCCCGGGCCGCGCTCTCCTCGACGGTGCGCCCGTCGCGCAGCGCCTGCCGTACGTCCACCGCCAGCATCCCCGGCCCGCTCCTTGCTCCGTGGCTCGACTCGGCCCCGGATCCGTTCCAAGCCCGCTTCGACGGACTTTATCGGCCGATAAAGAGAACCGTTGACACCGACGCGCCCGCGAGGACGGCCGACATAGGGTGTGCCCCGTGGATGACCTCCTGGGCTGTCTGATCCTCGCGGGCGCACTGGCCGTGATCATGGGCGCGCTCGCCTGGCTGGCACGGGTGATCAGGCGCCGCGGTGTCGCCGGACACGCGGTGGCCGCCGCCCTGGCCTCCTACGAGGAGGCGTTTCGCGTCACGTCCTACGAGGCGCACCAGGAGATCCGCACCCAGGCCGGACGCAGGCTGCCCCTGGAGTCACCGGACGATCCGTGGCGCCCGGCCCGGACGGCCCTCCCGGCCCGCCCGGCGGCTCGCTCCGCGCGGGGGCCGCGCAGATGGGTCCGCCGTCTGCGGCGCCGCCGCTGAGCGGTCACGGTCCCGGCGTCTCCCCGCCGTTCGCGGCGCGCAGACGCAGGACGGAGGCGCCCTCGCCGGGTACGCCCTGACGGGCCGCGCGGCGGAGCCGGGCGGGCGTGTCCCCCGCCGCGAGACGGAAGGCACGGCCGAAGGCGGACTCGGAGGCGTAGCCCACGGCGGCGGCGACCTCGGAGACCGGTCGCTCGGTCTCCGCGAGCAGTTCCGCGGCGAGCAGCATGCGCAGCCGCATGAGGAACTCCCCGGCGTTCATCCCGGTCTCCCGGCCGAAGTGCCGGATGAAGGTCGCCCTCGACATGGAGTTGAGCGCGGCGAACTTCTCGATGCCCCAGTCGTGGGCGGGGTCGCGCAGCACGGCGTCGGTGACGGTCCGTACGACACCGCGGGTGGAGGCGAGCCACGCCACCCGGCTCACACCGGACACCCCGCGCAGGGCCAGCGTCAGCAGGACGTCGCAGAGGGAGTCGAGGACGGCCTCCGTGCCCGGTCCGGCGGCGCGGGCCTCGTCGCGCATGAAGGCGCTCAGCAGCGCGAGGGGGCTGCCCGCGCCGGCGCCGAGCGGGACGTGCAGTACCTCGGGCAGCATGCCCATGAGCACCTGGCCCGCGCCCGGCTCCCACGTGTAGTGGCCGCAGAAGAGGTCGACGGGCACCGCGTCGTCGTCCGGCGCAGCCCCGCTCACCAGGGCGTACGGACCGACGTCCCGGTGTTCGACCGACGTCGCCGGGCCCGGGCCGTGCGTGTGGACGCGGTGCTCCGTGCCGCGCGGGAGGAGCACCATGTCGCCCGCCCGCAGGTCGATGCTCCGGTCGGGCAGTTCGAGGGTGCATTCGCCTTCGAGCAGCAGATGGAAGGGCGAGCTGCCGGTACCGCCCGCGGGATTGTCCAGGGTGTGGCTCCCGGCGATCAGGCAGCGGATGTCGACGCTGCCCCGCAACCGGGCGAGGTGGACCACACGACTCAGAGTGTCCATGAGACTTTCTCGATAGAAATCGGCACTCACTGATCTTGGCATCTCGCCACGGGGGCAGCAAGGTAGGAGCCATGGAAACCATGCATGTCGATCTCCTCGTGATCGGATTCGGCAAGGGCGGCAAGACCCTGGCGGGGCGGATGGGCCGTCTCGGCCGGCGCGTCGCGATCGTCGAGCAGTCGGACTCGATGTACGGCGGCACCTGCATCAACGTGGGGTGCGTACCGACCAAGGCTCTGATCCACCGGGCCGGCGAGCGCCGCCCGGACGATCCGCCTGAGGCGGGGTTCCGCGACGCCGTGCACAGCACGACGCGGCTGACGGACGCGCTCCGCGCGAAGAACTTCGAGATGCTCGACACGGTCGACTCCGTCACGGTCGTCACCGGCCGCGCCCGGTTCGTCGACCCGAAGACGGTGGAGGTCAGCGCGGGCACCGACCGCCTGCTCGTCACCGCGGACACCGTCGTCGTCAACACCGGCGCGGAGCCGGTCGTGCCCGACGTCCCGGGCCTGCGCGCCGGCGCGTTCACGAGGACCAGCACCGACCTGGTGCGCGATCCGCAGCGCCCCGCCCGCATGGTGATCCTCGGCGCGGGCTACCTGGGACTGGAGTTCGCCGGGATGTACCGGGCGTTCGGTACCGAGGTGACCGTCCTGGAGGCGGGGACGCGGGTGCTGCCGAGGGAGGACGAGGACGTCGCGGACGCGGTGGCGGCCGTCCTGGCCGACGAGGACGTCACCATCGTCACGGGAGCGACGGTCACGCGCGTCACGGACGCGGCGGACCACGCCACCGTGCACTACCGCGTCGACGGGCAGGACCGCACGGTCGACGCCGAGGCGGTGCTCGTCGCGACCGGGCGCAGGCCCGCCACGGCGGGCCTCGGCCTCGAGGACGCCGGCATCCTGACCACGCAGTCGGGTGCCATCGCCGTGGACGAGTACCTGCGCACCAGCCAGCCGAACGTCTTCGCCGTCGGGGACGTCAACGGCGGGCCCCAGTTCACCTACATCTCGCTCGACGACAGCCGGATCGTGGCCGACCAGCTGACCGGCACCGGCACGCGCACGACCCGCGACCGCGAGGCCGTGCCGTACACCGTCTTCACGACGCCCCCGCTGTCCCGCGTCGGGCTCACGGAGCAGCAGGCGCGCGAGCAGGGGTACGCGGTCGCGATCGCCGAGAAGGCGGTCGGCGAGATCGCCTCGATGCCCCGGGCGAAGATCGTCGGGGAGACACGGGGACTGATGAAGTTCGTCCTGGACACGGAGACCGACCGGGTGCTCGGTGCGGCCCTGTTCAGCGTGGACTCCCAGGAACTGGTCAACACGATCGCGCTGGCGATGCGCCACGGGGTCACGGCGACCGAGCTGCGCGAAGCCATCTACACGCACCCGAGCTCCACCGAGGCCTTCAACGAGGTGCTGGCCACCGTCCGGTGAGCCGGGCGGGCCCCTGCCGCCGCCGGCGCCTTTTGAGGCGAACCGCGCATTGCCGGACAATGTCCACAGGACGCGGTACCCATACCGGCGGCAGCGGGGGCTCACCGATCACGGGACGGCATCATGCCTTCGTACGTGCACACCACGGCACCGACCCGGTACGTCGAGGTGAACGGGGACCGGTACGCCCACCGCCGTTTCGGGGCGGAGACCGGGACCCCCTGCTGATGCTGCCGCACTTCCGCGCGGGCATGGACCACTGGGATCCGCTCGTCACGGACGGCCTCGCCGGGAACCGGCCGGTGATCCTCCTCGACAACGCGGGGGTCGGGAACTCCGGCGGCCGGACGCCGGAATCGGCGGAGGGCCTCGCCGCGAACGCCGTGGCCTTCCTGCGGGCGCTCGGCGTTCCCCAGGTCGACCTGCTGGGCTTCTCGCTGGGCGGCTACGTCAGCCAGGCGCTCGTCCTGGCCCGTCCCGAACTGGTGCGCCGCCTGGTCCTGGTCGGGACGAAGCCGCGCGCGGGCGAGATGGCGGGCGTCGGCGAACGGGTCGCGGAGGTCGCCGCCCACGAGGTCCTGACCGAGGAGGACTACCTGTTCCTCTTCTTCGAGGACTCCCCCGGCAGCCGTCGGGCCGGCCGGGAGTTCTGGGCGCGCCGTCACGAACGGACCGTGGACGCCGACGCGGAGTGGGCCGGACAGCGTCCGGGCGCAGCAGGCGGTGCGGGCCGACTGGAACACCCCGCGCGGCGAGCGGTTCACGGAGCTGCGGCGCATCACCCAGCCCACGCTCGTCGTGAACGGCAGGAACGACATCATGGTCCCGACCGTCAACTCGTGGATCCTCGCGCAGCACATCCCGCACGCGCAGCTCGTCGTCTACCCGGACTCGGGCCACGGCGCGCTCTTCCAGTACCCCCGGCTGTTCTGCGCCCACGTCGCCCGCTTCCTGGACAGCGAGGCGCCTTTCACCTGACCTTCCGGCACACCCGGCCCCGCCGGCCGTGGCTACGCCTCCGCGACCGCCCGGTGCCGGCCGGCGGCGCGGACTGCGTACCGGACGGTGGCCGCACAGAGGACGAGGAACGCCCCGCTGACCAGCGCGACCACCAGCCAGGTGAGGCCCTTCCCGCCCGGGACGGCGGCGCCGTGCAGCCAGCGGACGAGGAAGTTGCCGGTGGCCGCCGCGGGGAAGGAGAAGACCCAGTGTCCGAGGTGGAACCCGTCCTGGCGGACGTGCGGCACGAGGAACAGGACGATCAGGACGGTGAAGAGCACCAGCCCCGCGAAGCCGTACCCCACGGCGTCGACCCGTCCGCCGTGCGCGGAGGTCCAGGCGAGGCCGCCCACGGCCGGCGGGATCGTGAGGACGGTCAGCGTGGGACGGGCGGGACCGGGCAGGCCGTCCGCGACGAGGCGGCCGAGGACGACGGTGCCGAAGGCGAGCCAGTACAGGACGCCGACCGCGAAGGCCGCCGCGGCCGCGTCCGGGAGCCGGACCGCGGAGCCGGTGGTGCTGGCGATGAAGGGCCCGGAGACCACGGGCAGCAGGTAACCGGGGTGGAGCGGGGCGGCGCCGAGGCCGCCGGTCACCCAGTGGGCGAGCAGCCGGGCGGCGATGACGGCCGAGGCGAGCGCGAAGAGCGCGTAGGACCAGCGGGCGCCGTCGACGCCGAAGCGCGCGAAGTGGCCGGTGGCCAGCATGCCGATGATCGGGACGTACGCGAGGGCGAAGCCCTGACCGGGGTGGTGGAGGTCGTCCAGGACGTTGCGCCAGCGCGTTCCGCCGTGCCGCAGGTACTGCGCCAGCAGCACCACCCACACCAGGCCGCTGACCACGAACAGGACGTCGCTGACCCCGATGGGCGCGGCCACCGTGGCGGCCGCCGACTGCCAGAGCCCGCCGAGGCCCGCGGTACCGAGGGACACCGACATCAGCCCGATGCGCGTCGCCCGCCGGGCGCCCCCGTCGTTCCCGCCGGCGGCGTGCGCGGGGCGCGACGACGTGTCCGGGGGCGTCTTCGGGGACGCCTCCGGGGGCGTCCCCGGAGGCGCGACGATCACGGGTACGTCCAGTGCGGCCGACTGCATGCGGGGGATCTCCTCGGGTTAGGGTGGTTTCAACTTTAAACCAGGCGCCTTCCGCCGGCAGCGGCCCGGATCCGGGCCCGGCCGAGATGCCCGCACCTGTCGGCGGGGACTATCGTCCACATATGGGAGCGCCCCGGCCGGGCCGAAACGGCGTTCCCCGGCGGCGAACGGCCGGCTGGGCGCCGCGCGGGGCCGGTGGGTGATGGGCGGGGGCTCAGCGCCGGGCGCCGCGCCGCAAGAGGAGGCCGCACTCGACCGGGCTCTGGCGGAAGTGGCGAGAACCACCGGGTCCCACGCCGCCGGTGTCTTCCTGCTGGTGCCGCAGGCGTTGCGGCTGGCGGTGGTGACGGGCCTGTCCGCCGGTGTGGTGCGGCCGTGGTCCCGGCTGGCGCTCGCGACCCCGGCGCCCGTCTCCACCGTGGCACGTGAGGGGCATCCGGTCTGGGTGCACGGCCACGACGAACTGGCCCGCCGGTTCCCGCGCACGGCCTTCGCGCTGCCCTACCGGGTGGCGATGTACGTGGTGCCGCTGCACACCGGAAGCACGGTGTCGGGCGTCCTGCAACTGCTGTGGCCCGACACCCGTCCCGACCGGCTCGCCCCCGACGAACGGGCCGCCGTCACCCGCGCCGCCGACCGGATGAGCGCGCTGCTGACGCAGGCCGCCGCCCGGGGACGGCCGTTGCGGCCGGGTACCGCGCCCCGGGTGCTCGCGCCGGACCCTCCGCCGCCCCTGCCGCCCGCCGAGGCCCAGGCCGCGGCGGAGCTGACGGAGCGCCTGGACGAGGGGGTGCTCGCGCTGGACCTGGAGGGGCGGGTGACCTTCCTCAACAGCAGGGCCGCCGAACTGCTCGGCCGCGACAAGCGGCAGCTGATGCACAGCCGCCTCTGGGAATGCCTGCCCTGGCTGATCGACCCGGCCTACGAAGACCCCTACCTGGCCGCACTGTTCAGCCGGCTCCCCACGGACTTCACCGCGCTGCGCCCCCCGGACGACTGGCTGTCCTTCCGGCTCTACCCCGACACCACCGGGATCAGCATCCGGCTGCGAACCGCCCCGGCCCCGGCCGGCAACCGCCTTCCGCCCACCACTCCCTCGGGGACCGCGCCGACCCGCGCCGGCGCGCTGTACCACCTGCTGTACATCGCCTCGTCCCTCACCGAGGCGGTCGGCGTACAGGACGTGGCGGCGTCCGTCATCGAGCAGATCATGCCCGTCCTCGGGGCCGACGGCCTGTCGTTGCTGACCACTGACGAGGGGCGGTTCCAGGACGTCGCCTCCCGCGGCTTCCCGCGGGCCCACAAGGACTTCTTCCGGGGCCTGTCCCTGACCGTCGACACGGCGGGCTCGCGCACCGTCGCCACGGGGGCGCCGATGTTCTTCAGCGACGTCGACGCGATACGGCAGGCCTTCCCGCTCGTCACCCCCTACACGCGGATGGGCGCCTGGGCGTTCCTCCCGCTCAACGCCTCGGGCCGCACGATCGGCTGCCTCGTCCTGGCCTTCGCCCTCCCGCGCGCCTTCCCGCCCGACGAGCGCGCCGCCCTGACCTCGCTGGCCGGCATGATCGCCCAGGCACTGGAACGCGCTCGGCTCTTCGACACCAAGAGCCAGGTCGCGCGCACCCTCCAGACCGCCCTGCTGCCGCACTCCCTGCCACGGGTACCCGGCCTGCGCGTCGCCGCGCGCTACCTCCCGGCCGCCAGCGGCATGGACATCGGCGGCGACTTCTACGACCTGATCCGCCTGGACGGCACCGGGGCGGCGGCCGCGGTCATCGGCGACGTCCAGGGGCACAGCGTCAACGCGGCGGCGCTGATGGGCCAGATCCGCACGGCGGTGCACACCCACGCGAGCACCGGCTTGGCACCGGACGACGTGCTCACCCGGATCAACCGCCTGTTCAGCGACTTCGACACTGACCTGTTCACCAGCTGCCTGTACGCCCAGCTCGACGTGCCCGGCCACCGTGCGCTGCTGGCGAGCGCCGGCCACCTGCCCGCGCTGCTGCGCCACCAGTCGGGCCGGACGGAGATCCTCGACGTGCCGCCCGGGCTCCTGCTCGGGGTGGACGTC
Organism: Streptomyces sp. NPDC058864; assembly: GCF_042742985.1. Classification (NCBI taxonomy): domain Bacteria; kingdom Bacillati; phylum Actinomycetota; class Actinomycetes; order Kitasatosporales; family Streptomycetaceae; genus Streptomyces; species Streptomyces sp. NPDC058864. The sequence goes on from NZ_JBHYMQ010000033.1 coordinate 65,672, forward strand.
GCCGCGGACTACCGGGCCGCGGCGGTGCCGATGCCGCCGGGCAGCGTGCTCGCCCTGTTCACCGACGGCCTGATCGAACGTCCCGGCACCGATCTGGAGACGGCACTGCGGGAACTCGCCGGACGGCTCGCCGCGGCACCCGTCCGGTCGCTGGACGACCTGGCCGACGAACTCCTCGGGGAGGCGCAGCGGACCTCCGGGGGCCGGGACGACATCGCCCTGCTGCTGGTGGGCCCGGGTCCGGCGGAGTGAGGGACGGGAGCGCCACGCGCGCTCAGCCCGTACGCGCCGTGAGGCGGAACCGGCCGAGGGTGTCCCGTATCAGCCGGCGCACCTCGGCCCACGTGCGGTCGACCGCCGCGTCGCCGCGCAGCAGACGCTCCGCTGGCTGGGCGGCGTACCAGCGGGCACGGCGGAGGGCGTCGACGCCGGCGGCGGTCCCGGCCACCACGTAGTAGTGGTGGACCAGCGCCCCCGAACCGCCGCGATGGCGCAGCCCGACCAGCCAGACCGTCGCGGCGTCCCCGCGGTGGTGCGGTGCCCCTTCCGGGCGAGCGTCCCGTCCGGCGGCCCCCACGGCGTCCTCCGGCGGGTCGGCGGTACCGGAAGGGTGGGTGTTCGTCATCTCTCGCTCCCGCCACGCGCTCACTGCTCGGGCCATTCCACGGTCGCGCCGACGACGGTCTCCGGGCCACGGACATCCCGCCGCATCCCCCTCGGATCCGGTCAGGGGCGGTAGACCGCCCCTGGCTGCGGGGTGCCGGGCGCGAGCAACTGCGGAACGGTCACGAAGGTGAAACCCCGCTTCTTGAGCGCGTCGATGATCCCGGGCACGGCCGGCAGGGTGCCCCGGTAGCCCTTGGCGTCCGGGCCGGGGACGACGTCGTGGAGCAGGATGATGCCGTCACGGTCAGCCTGGTCCAGGACGCGCTTGGTGATCAGGTCGGGGTCGTTGGTCTCGTAGTCCTTGGCGGTCACGCTCCACAGCACCTCGGAGAGGCCCATCTCACGGGCGATCCCCTGGACGGTGTCGTTGGTGCGTCCCTGCGGCGGGCGGACGAGGGTGGGCCGGCGGCCCGTGATCCGCTCGATCGCGTCGTCGGGGCGGCTCAGCTCCTCGCGTATCGTCTTGGGGTCGCTGTCCGTGAGGATCTTGTGCGACCAGGTGTGACTCGCCACCTCGTGACCCTCGGCCGCCATGCGCTTGACCATGTCCGGATAGCGCTCGATGTGCTTCTTTCCGAGGAGGAAGAAGGTCGCGGGCACCTTCTTGTCCTTGAGGACGTCGAGCAGCTGCGCGGTCTGCTTGCTCGGTCCCGCGTCGAAGGTGAGCGCGATGCACTTGGCCTGGCGGCAGTCGACGCTGCCGAAGGCACCCGTTCCGGTCTTACCGGCCTCCTGCCGCACGGTGCCGGGGGAGGTGGTCTCCACGCGGGTGCACCCGGTGAGGGCGAGCGCGATCGCCAGCGCGGCCACGGGGAGCACCGCCCATCTGCGGGCGGTCCGGGCGGGGGCGGCATCGCGTCGGTCGGGCAAGGGGTGTCGGGTCCGGATAAATCGCATGACCGCGACTATACACATGGGATATACATGCTGTTCATATCGGCGTGCGTTCCCCGATCCACCTGATCGCGACTCGCCTCTAAATGACGTGTATACCTCATGTGTATATTGACGCGCATGTCCATCGGTCACACCCTCCTCGGCCTCCTCGAATCCGGACCGCGCCACGGCTACGACCTCAAGCGCGCCTTCGACGAGCGATTCGGCCACGACCGCCCGCTGCACTACGGGCAGGTGTACTCGACGATGTCACGGCTGCTGAAGCACGGGCTGGTCGAGGTCGAGGCCATAGAGCCCGGCGAGGGGCCCGAGCGCAAGCGGTACGCGATCACGGAGGCGGGCGTCACCGATGTCGCGCGGTGGCTCGCGACCCCGGAGAAGCCCGAGCCGTACCTGCAGTCGACGCTCTACACCAAGGTCGTCCTCGCGCTGCTCACCCGGCGCGACGCCGCCGACATCCTGGACGTGCAGCGAGCCGAACACCTTCGGCTGATGCGCGAGCTGACCGAACGCAAGCGCACCGGGGACCTGGCCGACCAGCTGATCTGCGACCACGCCCTCTTCCACCTCGAGGCCGACCTGCGCTGGCTGGAGCTGACCGCGGCGCGCCTGGACAGGCTCGCCCAGGAGATGAGCCCATGACGGCTGGCGAGCCCCTGCTCACCCCCGCCGGCCTGCACAGGTGCTACGGCTCGACCCCGGCCGGCAAGTCCGCCCCGTGGCACTGCCTGGTCGGAATCGTCGTCCCCGACGCCGGCACCATCACCTACCGCGGTGGCGAGCTGTCAGGACCGGGCCGAGGACACCATGCCGATCGCCAGGGTGGACACCGCCTGCCGCGACCAGGAGGGCCACCGCGCGCCGCTGCCGCATGATGCGTCAGGACGGCCTGCGCTCCCAGTGACGCGCGGCGGGGCCGGGCAGCCGGAGCACGGCCCCGGACACGTCCGGGTCACGCCAGGTGCAGACCCGGCAATTCGGCAGAAGCACGGTGGACACCGGCAAACCCCGCACCTAACCTGAACGGGTCGTGCGCGACGGGGGCCTTCGCGCACGCTCGGGGGCGGGGGGTTCCACATGGACATCGTCGGCCGCGTCAATGCTTTCGTAGGCGACGACGACTCCAGAGCCGTCGTGCTGCAGTCCCTCCGCGGCACCGACATCAGTGTCGGACGGAATGCCGACCGGGTGTTCCCCGCGGCCAGCCTGATGAAGCTCGCCCTGGCGGTCACCGTGATGGAGCAGGCGGACCAGCGCCGTGTCGTGACCCGATCGGATCTCGGTCGCACGGACTATCCGTCCCTCCTGGAGGTCTTCGAGCCGCGGCACCGGTTCACCCTCGCGGAATTGTGCGGCCTCATGCTCGCCACGAGCGACAACCCCGTCGGAGCGTTCCTCACCGACCTCGTCGGCATGGAGGCCGTGACCGCGACGGCCGCCCGGGCGGGCGCCCGGCAGACGTTCATGCGGGTGGGCTTCACCGACCGCGAACTGGACGCGACCGCAAGGGACAGCGTCACGACGGCGGATGACACGGCACGCGTGCTCCGGTACGTGGCCACGGAGCCGCGGCTGCGCCCCCTGGTCAGAGCCCTTCGCAACAGCATGAGGAACTTCCGCCTCCCGCTTCGGCTTCCCGATCATCTGCCGGTCGCCCACAAGACCGGAAGCCTTCGCGGCCTCGCGCATGACGCGGGCATCCTGTACGGACGCCACGTCGACCTGATCGCGGTGTTCCTCACGGACTGCCAGGAGGACACGGCGCTGGTGAACATCCAGATCGGCGACTGCATCGCCGACGTCTGGCGCCTCGCCGACGAGACCCTCTGACCGGGCCGGTGACGGGCAATGGCCGATCAGCGCAGCGTGATCTCGGAAGTGCGGCGGACGGTCCGCATCTACAACCTCCTCGTCCTGGTCGTCGGCGCGGTGGCTCTGATCGTGTCCGTGAACCGTGCCCACGAGGACGTCCTCGCCAAGACCTCGGAGATAGTGGGCACCACTCTCGTCTCCGCGGCCATGGTGAGTTTCATCTTCGGGCAGATCACCATCCGTGACACGACACTCCAGGTCGACCAGGCGATCGACCACGCCCTCCGGGAGATCCTCGAGCCCATTCGCGAGAACCTCTTCGCCGGGGCACTGGCCCGCTACCGGTGGGACTGCCACCTGGACCGGCTCGAACCCGACGGATACGCGGCCCAGGCGATGCGGATCTCCTACCAAGTGCCTGAACTGCCCAGGGAACTGCGCTTCATCTGCGTCTCCTCGCTCAGTGACGAGCACTTCGGCATCCTCGCCAGCGACAACCGATACGTCTTCCGCTGGCAGGTCGACGAGGGACTGGCGCTGACCGACGGAAACTGCTTCCGCGTCGATCATGTCCGCGTCGACGGGCAGCAGTTGCCGCAGGCCTCCCCGCGCCGGACCGAACTGCGGGGCTCTCCCGCGGTCGAATACCGCTTCGCGCTGCCGGAACCCCGGCGCCACCACGGCTTCCGTTCGGTGGAGTTCAACGTCGTCACACGCAAGTACCTGGGGACGGACCGCGAGATACGGGTGCAGGCGTACACCTTCAGACCGGTGCTGGACGCTGAGTACCGGCTGACCGTGGGACGGGACATCGGCGCGCAGATCCTCAACACCCAGGTGTCAGGGCTGACCCGGCTCGGCACCGGCGGTCTGACGCAGCACGGCCGTACCTACCCCGACACCTTCGGCCAGGTCGCCGCCCACGCCATCTTCACCACGCCGCTGCAGACCGGGAGCAGCGTGGTGTTCACGATCGACCGGGGGAATCCCCGCCATGCCGTCCCCCCGTCCGGGACGCCCTGAGCGAGCCTTCGGAACCCGCTCTCGCACCGGTCCGTCAGTACCCCGCCGGTGGTGCGGTGGTGGCCCGGCGGGTCAGGAGCGCGGAGAGCACGGTGGTCTCCGGGACGTCGTCGCGGTCGGTGAGCTTGGCCATCAGGAGCTCCACCGCACGGGTGCCGATCTCGGCGGAGGGGATCGAGACCGACGTGATCGGCACGGGCGCCTGCTCGGCGGTCTCGTCGGGGCAGATCGCCGCCACCGACAGGTCCTCCGGGACGCGCAGGCCCATGGCCTGGAAGGCGGAGATGAGGGGCTGGGTGATCGGCTCGTTGTGGACGACGACCCCGGACAGCCCCGGCTGCTCGCGCAGCAGTTGCTCGGCCATGGCCCGCGCTGCCGCCGGGGTCTCCGGGCAGGGGTGGACGGACGAGCGCAGGCCGAGGCGGTCGGCGGCCGCCGTGAACCCCGCGGCGACCCGGCGGGCGAAGCCGGTGCCGCGGACGTAGACCTCCGGCGGTGAGCCGACGAGGGCCACGGTGCGGTGGCCGAGCGAGGCGAGGTGCTCGACGCACGCCTCGCCGGCACCCGCGAAGTCCAGGTCGACGCAGGTCAGTCCGGCCGGGTCGGAGGGGAAACCGATCAGCACGGACGGCCGGTCCAGGGCGCGCAGCAGCGGCAGCCGCCGGTCGTCCATCTCGACGTCCATGATGATGAAGGCGTCCGCCATCGCGCTCTGGGCGACCCGGTTGATGCCCTCCTCCCCCTCGTTCTGCGTGAGGAGGAGGACATCGTGGTCGTGCTCCCGGGCGGCGGTCAGCACGGAGGTGGCGAATTGCATGACCACGGGCACGTGGATGCCCTTCCGGAGGGGCAGCACGAGCCCGATCACCCGTGACCTGCTGCTGGCCAGGGACCGGGCTCCGGCGTGCGGCCGGTAGCCCAGTTCACGGATGCTGTCCTCGATGCGCCGCCGGGTCTCCGGGGAGATCGGCCGCTTGCCGCTGAGGGCGTAGCTGACGGTGCTCGGCGACACGTTGGCGTGCCGCGCGACGTCAGTGATCTTGACCATGCAACTCCCTTCCCCTACGTGCGTGCTGTGCCGGGCCGTCCTCAGGAGCCGGAGAGCTCCAGGGTGAGAACGGCGGTACCGGCCGCGGCACGCGCGGAGGGGCCGCCCGCGACCTCGACGCCCCACGGCAGGGACGCGTCGGAGGTCTCGGCCCGCAGCGTGGAGCCCTCGCGCACGACGGTGATCTCGGCCGCGGCCGAGCCGTCCTCGCGGGGGATCCGCACGGTGGTGCGGGAGCCCTCGGCCGGCTCGAAGACCCGGACGGTCACGTCGTCCGCCCACACGTAGTCGGGGCGGTCGTCGACCGATCCGACCGGGATCGCGGAACCGGGCCGGGCCAGCAGCGGGACGCTGAGGTAGTCGTGGGTCTCGCGCACCCAGCGCGGGCCGGTGACCTTCTCGCCGGTCGTGAAGTGCGTCCAGGTGCCCTCGGGCACGTAGTAGGAGACCTCGCCGTCCTCGGAGAACACCGGCGCGACGAGCAGGTCCCCGCCGAGCATGTACTGGCGCTCGAGAGAGGCGCAGCCCGGGTCGTCCGGGAACTCCAGCACCATGGCGCGCATCATCGGGACGCCCTCGGTGTGCGCCTGGTGCGCGGCACCGTAGAGGTAGGGCATGAGGCTGAGCTTGAGCTTGGTGAAGTGGCGGAGGACGTCCACCGCCTCCTCGTCGAACAGCCACGGCACGCGGTAGGAGGAGGAGCCGTGCAGACGGCTGTGCGAGCAGAGCATGCCGAAGGCGGTCCAGCGCTTGAACAGGCCGGCGTCGGGCAGACCCTCGAAGCCGCCGATGTCGTGGCTCCAGTAGCCGAAGCCGGACAGGCCGAGGGAAAGGCCGCCGCGCAGCGACTCGGCCATCGACTCGTACGTGGACTCGCAGTCGCCGCCCCAGTGCACGGGGAACTGCTGGCCGCCGGCCGTGGCGGAGCGGGCGAAGAGCACCGCCTCGCCCTCGCCGCGGTGCTTGCGCAGCACGTCGAAGACGGTCTTGTTGTACAGCTGCGTGTAGTAGTTGTGCATCCGCTCCGGGTCGGAGCCGTCGAAGTACGCGACGTCGGTGGGGACGCGCTCGCCGAAGTCGGTCTTGAAGCAGTCGACGCCCATCTCCAGGAGGGCCTCGAGCTTGGACGCGTACCAGGCGCAGGCGTCGGGGTTGGTGAAGTCGACCAGGGCCATGCCGGGCTGCCACAGGTCCCACTGCCAGACGCCGCCGTCGGGGCGCTTGAGGAGGTAGCCGGCGGCCTTGCCCTCGGCGAACAGCGGGGAGCGCTGGGCGATGTAGGGGTTGATCCACACGCAGATGTGCAGGTCACGCTCCTTGAGCCGGCGCAGCATCCCCTCGGGATCGGGGAAGACGCGCGGGTCCCACTCGAAGTCGCACCAGTTGAACTCGCGCATCCAGAAGCAGTCGAAGTGGAACGCCGACAGCGGCAGGTCGCGCTCGGCCATGCCCTCGACGAATCCGGTGACGGTCTGCTCGTCGTAGGAGGTGGTGAAGGAGGTGGTCAGCCACAGCCCGAAGGACCAGGCGGGCGGGAGCGCGGGCCGGCCGGTGAGCGCGGTGTACTTGCGCAGGATCTCCTTCGGCGTGGGGCCGTGGATGACGTAGTACTGCAACTGCTGGCGCTCGGCGCTGAACTGGACGCGCGAGACCTGCTCGGACGCGACCTCGAAGGAGACCTTGCCGGGGTCGTCGACGAAGACGCCGTAACCCGCGTCCGTCAGGTAGAACGGGATGTTCTTGTAGGACTGCTCGCTGCTCGTACCGCCGTCGGCGTTCCAGATGTCGACGGTCTGGCCGTTCTTGACGAGCGGGCCGAAGCGCTCGCCGAGCCCGTAGACGGAGGTGCCGACGGCCAGCCGGAGCTGCTCGCGGACGTGGTGCTCGCCCTCGGCGGTCTCCATGAACGCCATGGCCTTGACGTCGCTGCTGGTCAGGGTGCGCCCGTCGGCCTGGAACTCCATCCGCCACTCGCCGTCGAGGCGGAAGCGGACGCTGAGGTCGCCGGAGGTGAGGACGGCCTGCTCCTCGTCCACGGTCACGACGGGCTCGTGCGGCTCGTGGTGCAGCTCGAACTGCGGCCCGGTCTCGACGTCGCCCTCGAAGTGGGTGATGCGCACACCGATGACACCGGGCATCGGCGCGGTGCAGTCGACGGTGACGAGCGGGCCCTTGAGCAGGTCGCCGCGGTGCCGGATGTGCTGGGTGGGTGCGTGGACCCGCAGCGTTCCGGGGCCCGGGACGGCATCGAGGACCTCGGCCGGATACGCCGCCGTGACGCCTTCGCGCAGCAGCCAGTACCCGTTGGTGAACTTCATGGTCGATGCCTTTCCCGGTGGGCTGCCACCGGCGTTCTCGGTGCGTGTGGGAGCAGAAGGGGTGGCTCTGCCTCCTGCCCCGGGAGGAAGGGGCGGAGGCAGAGCCGCGGGCGGACGGGGGGCAGGTCACCCGCCCGTGGGAAGGGCCGCGGACACGGTGGTCCGGGTGCGGATCACTTCACTGCGCCGACGGCGATGCCTCGGGTCAGGGTCCGCTGGAAGAGGAGGAAGAAGACGATGGCGGGCAGCGCGCCGAGGAGCCCGGCCGCGTTGGTCATCGTCGCGTCCATCAGTCGCTGGCCCTGGAGCACGCCGAGCGCCACCGAGACCGTCTGGTTGTCGTTCGACGGCAGCATGACCAGCGGCAGCAGGAACTCGTTCCAGGTCCAGATGAAGAAGAACACCAGCAGGACGCCCAGGGTGGGCCGGCTGACCGGGACCACCATCCGCCACAGGATCTGCCAGCTGTTGGCGCCGTCGATCCTGGCCGCCTCGATGATCTCCTTCGGGAAGGCCCCGAGCACGGAGGAGAGGAGGTAGGTGCCGAAGGCCGCCTGCACGACGCTGAAGACGATGATCAGGCTCAGCCTGGTGTCGTACAGCCCCACCTGCTTGGACAGGTAGTACAGCGGGTAGACCAGGGCCTCCTGCGGCAGCACGTTGGCCAGCACGAAGAAGGCGAGGAAGTACGCCTTGCCCTTGATCTTGCCGATGCCGATCGCATAGGCGTTGAGCACCGAGAGGATCACGCCGAACACCGCGACCGAACCCGAGATCACAACCGAGTTCAGCAGTGTGTGGCCGAAGTTGACCCGGGTCCAGAAGTCCGTCAGGCCGTCCAGGTGGATGCCGTGGGGCAGGGACAACGGGCCGTGCGCGGAGTAGTCGGCGGGCGACTTCAGCGCGTTGATGAGCACGATCAGGAGCGGCAGCACCATGAAGATCGCGCCGAGGATCATCGCCACCAGCACGGGGTAGCGCTTGAGCGCGTTCACTGTGCGTCCTCCGATCGGGTCTGGAAGCGGAGGCCGACCGTGGTCAGCGCGAGGATGATCAGGGTGAGGACCGTCGCGATCGCGGAGCCGTAGCCGACGTCCGTCTTCTCGAAGAAGGTCGAGAAGGAGAAGTAGGACGGCACGATGGTCGCGTCGGCGGGCCCGCCCTTGGTGAGGACGTACACCGCGCCGAAGACCTTCAGGGCCGCGATGGTGCACCACAGCATCACCACGTAGATCTCGGGGCGGATCTGGGGCAGCGTCACGTGCCAGAAACGCTGCCACCAGTTCGTCCCGTCCAGCTCGGCCGCCTCGTAGAGCGAGGGATCGACCCGCTGGAGTCCCGCCATGAAGATCACGACGGGGAACCCCAGCTGCACCCAGACCATGACGGCCATCACGCTGTAGAGCGCGAACTTCGGGTCACCCAGCCAGTCCTGCTGGAGCGAACCCAGGCCGACCGCCTTCAGCAGCTCGTTGAGCGAACCGTTCTCGGGGGCCAGGATCCAGCTCCAGACGATGCCCGCAACGGTGATGGGCAGGACCTGGGGCAGGTAGAAGCAGGCACGCAGCACACTGGCCAGCTTCGAACCGAAGTGCTTGCCGATGAAGTCGAACAGCGCCGCGGCCACCACCAGGCCGACGGCGGTGGGGATCACCGCCATCGCCAGGACCATGGCGACGCTGTGCCGGAAGGACTCCCAGAACCGCGAGTCCTTCATCAGCTCCCGGTAGTTCTCCAGCCCCGCCCAGGTGGGCGAGCCGACGCCCTGCCAGTGCGTGAAGCTGAAGTAGATGTTCATCGCGAACGGCACGATCACGACGGCCAGGAAGGCGATGACACCCGGGATCAAGTACAGCGCGTAGGGATTGCGCAGCCGGAGGGGTCGGGCACTCATGACGTAGGCGCACCCGCGTCATAGGCCTTCTGCAGCTCGTCGAGGACCGCGTCGGGGCTCGCGCTGCCGGTGATCAGCTTCTGGGTGGCCGAGACCAGCACGTCGTAGAAGCCGGGGACCGGCCAGTCCGGGTAGAAGGCGAGACCGTCCTGGGACGAGACCTTGTTGAAGTTCTCGATCAGCTCCTTGGAGCTGGGGTCGGTGATCGCCGAGGGCTCGGCCGCGACGGGCACGCCGCCGTTGTTGCCGAGGGTGTTCTGGATCCCCTTCTTCATCGTGATGTCGATGAAGTCGTAGGCCAGCTGCTTGTTCTTGGCGTTCTTCGGGACGACCCAGAGGTTGCCGCCGGAGCCGAGGGTCATCTTGGAGTCCGGGAAGAGGAACGAGCCCCACTGGAACTTGTTCTCGTCGCGGAAGCGGCCGTACCACCAGCTGCCCGAGAAGAAGATCGGGGACTTGCCGCTGATGAAGGAGACACCGGCGTCCTCGGCCTTGGCGCCGCTGGACGTCTTGGCGATGTAGCCCTTCTTCACCCAGTCCGACAGGGTGTTGGCGGCGTACGTCCAGGCGGCGTCGTGGAAGTCCGCCTTGCCCTTGTAGAGCTCGAAGGAGTCGACCCAGCTGCGGTCGGCCTTGGTCAGGGCGAGCTGGTACAGGTACTGGTGGGCCGGGTACTCGGCGCCGCCGTTGGCGAGCGGGGTGATGCCCTTGGCCTTGAAGGCGGCGAGGGCCTGCTCGAACTCGTTGAACGTGGCCGGGACCTTCACGCCGTTCTTCGCGAAGAGGTCCTTGTTGTAGTACACCATCGTGTACTCGCCGAAGTTCGGGACGCCGTACCAGTTGCCGGAGCCCATGACGCCCTTGGCGTCGTAGCGGCTGGTGGTGGTGACGCTCGGGCTGAGCAGCTTGTCCCAGCCGTACTTGGTGACCTGCGGGGTGAGGTCGGTGAGCAGGCCCTGCTTGGCCAGCAGGCCGGCCGTGGCGTTGCCCTTGTTGTACTCCATGAGGTCAGGGGCGTTGCTGGAGTTGAGCACCATCGAGGCGGTCTTCTGGATCTGCTCGAAGCCCTTGGCCTCGAACTCGACCTTGACGCCCGGGTGGGACTTCTTGAACTCCTCTATCGCCTGGTTCCAGGCGATGCCCATGGCACTGTTCGGAGCTTCGTAGTGCCAGAGCTTCAGCGTCTTGCCGTCGCCCTCCGCACCGCCGTCCGAGCTTCCGCACGAAGTGATGAGCATGGCACCCGCAAGGGCAGCTGCTGCGAGAGCCAGCGGTCTGCGCACCTTCAACATTGAAGTGACCTCCACCTGGGCCGAACGAATGAGGCGTCCATCGAATGGTTTCGATGCGACGCGTCGAAGCGCTTCGACGCAGGACCGTATGCAGCAGGCGCGGATATGTCAATGGTGTTAACAAATTGCCGACCAGCGATTTTTGAAGCGTGACCGCCGACCGACAGCCACGTGACGTGCGACGGATGCCCGGAGTGACGACGTGCGGACGCAGCGGTGTCCACCGCGGGACGCAAGCGCTTGACGGCGAAGCGGATTTTCCGCTTCCGAATTCCGGCGGGATTTCCCCTTGGGTCGCGCTGACCTCATTTGCAACTTCCGCCCCTTTTGCCGCACAAGCCTCTGCGGCCACGGGAAATCCGGCCCGACGGGACTCTCGCCGAGCCCTCAACCCGCGCGCACCGAGCGGCGGTTGGGCCGCCGCTGACGCAACGGAACCTTTGCGGCACGCACGGTTGAAAGGGCGTCACAGTAGAGCAAAAGAGACCAATATGCACTTTTTGCCGGATCCCTTTGACGGGCGACACAAAACGCGCCTACCGTGCATATAGGGACGTCTTCAACTACAGACATCTGTTCCGGCGTTCCACGTCCGTGAGGTGCGTCCGCGCCCAGGCGTCCGCACCCCATCCGCCGGGATCACGCACGTTCCCGCGCGACGGCGGTCGGCTCCGCGCGGACGCGACCCGAAGTCCAGATCCCCGAAGGGGGAGTCATGCGAACGCTTACCTTCCGCAGGATCGCCGCCGCCGCTGTGGTGGCGCCCCTGCTCGCCTTCGCCGGAGCCACCGCGGCCAGCGCGGCCACGCCACAGACAGCACCCACCACTGCGCAGTCCGTCGTCGACCACGGCGGCGGCTGGGGTGGCGGACACGGACACGGCGGCTGGGGCTGGGGGAACGGCTACGGCTGGGGCGGCTACGGGGGCTACGGCGGCTACGGCTGGGGCGGCTACGGGGGCTATGGCGGCTACGGCTTCTACCCCGGCTTCTACGGTTCCGGCTTCTACGGAGGCTTCTACCGCTGAGGCCGGACGGCCGGTGCTCTGCCGGCCCGCCCGGTGACGTCCCCACCGCGACCGTCGCCGTCCGGCCTCCCGGCCAGGACGGTGGCGGCCCACGGTGTGGGAGGTCGATGCGGGCGGGGCCGACCAGGGCCGTCAGGCCCTCCTGCCGGCCCGACCCGGCGAGGACCACCGCGAAGCCCTCGGAACCACCAGCGGCCCCCGTGATGCGGGGGCCGTCGGCGTGCCCTCGCCCGCCCCGGGGGCCGGCGTGGCGGCGGGCTCGCGCAGCATCGCGGAGGCGGCGGCTCCCGACGACGCCACCGCGTCGGCGACGAACCGCGCGCGCCCCACGCCCAGCACGCGCAGCGCCCGGCCGTGGTCCACCGCCACCAGGAGCGCCGCTCCCGCCACGGCCACGCGCCATCCGGCCGTCGCGGCACGGCGCGCGGGCGCGGGCAGGACCGCGAGCGACGCCCGCAGGCGCTCGCAGTGGAAGAGCACGTGCCGCTGCTCGTCGGCGAGGATCCGGCCCGCGACCTCACGCGTGAGCGGGTCGTCCGCACCCTCCCTCAGGGCCCGGTAATAGCGCAGCGCGACCTCCTCGGCGACCATCAGCACCAGCAGTTCCAGACGCAGCCCCAGCAGGCGGCGCAGGGCGACGAAGGCCCGGTCCGTCCAGTGGCCGTCGATGGTGGACGCGCCGGCCGCGGCCAGCAGCCGGCCGAGCAACCGGGCGTGGTTCTGCTCCTCGGCGACGAACAGGCGCACCGCTTGCGCGTAGTCGCGGTCCCCCGCCGCGTCCGCCTTGGCGATCAGGTGCGCCCCGTCGCCGTCCTCCCCGGCCTGGAAGCGCTGCACGCTCGCGCATACCGCGTCGTGCAGCACCGCTCCCCGCGCCCACGCGGGATCCCCCGTCACACGCCGTCGGTCCCGCTCCTCCTCGAAGCGCTCCGTCCACCGGGCGAATCCGCTCACGGTCATGTCCCTCCCCGCCTCCGTAGGGCACGTTCCGTCGTGCCCCGGTTGGGGAGAACGCACGGACGACTGCGGGCCGTTCCCGTCACACGGTCCCGCGGCCACTCAGTCCCACAGTTCGCGGACCGGGTCGTGCGGCCAGGACGGCTGCTTGTCGGGGTAGGTGATCGTGAGCTTGGTGAAGTGCCGCAGGTGGGGGTCCTTGGGCCAGGGCTTGCTCTCGGAGAGCTCGATCTTGACCGGGAAGGTGTGGAAGTGGCCCGCGGCGCAGTACGGATCGCAGTCGTTGGCCTCCTCGTAACCGGTGCCCACGGCCGAGTCGCTGCCCCAGTGCGACCAGTACAGACCGCCCAGCCGGTCGTTGCCGTCGCCGCAGGCCAGCAGGAAGTCGGGGGGCATGACCAGTCCCCGCCCGAAGCAGGTGACCAGGACGGTGGCGTAGGTCGGGGCGGCCGCGCGGGGGGCCGCGTGGGCCGCAGGGAGACCGGCGGCCGCCGAGGCGGGTGCGGCGGCGACCACGGTCGCGAGCGCGGTGGAGGTGGCGGTCAGGGCGAGGGTGCGGAGGAGTGGCATCTCGGTCTGCCTTCCTGGCCGCTGCCGGGGATGGTGGCGGTCGTGGACGAAGGTGCGGTCCGGAGTGCCGCTGCGACGTCGTGGGGACCCGGAGGCTCGATGGCCGGCGTCACGACAGGGCCGCGGTGCGGCGGAGAGCGGGAACGGAAGCAGAAGCGGAAGCGGAAGCGGAGCGGCCGGGGGCGACAGGTGGCCCCGGGGTGGCGCGGCGGTGCGGCCTCGAAGTCACGTTCCCCCAGGAGGGTGAGGCACGCAACCCGGCCGGGCCACGCTCAGGCCCGATCGGCACGCTCGGTGATCAGCCGGGTACGGAAAGAAGCAACCAGATGAAGGGGGCGACATGGAACAAATCCGACACTTGTCCCGGTTGACGCCCCTGACAACGAGTTCGTCGTTCCACCGAGGTGATGCAGCAGTGGCCACCGACATGAGCAGTCCGACCGCGGAGACGTTCAAGCGCGCCGTGCTCTTCTTCAACCGGCAGCGCTACGCCGCGGCGGCCCGGACGCTCGCGTCCATCGTCGACGTGGCGCCCCGCAACATGGCGGTGCGCATGCTGCTGGCCAGGTCGTACTACTTCTCCGCGCAGCTCTCGCGGGCGGAGGCGGAGCTACGGGACCTATTGCGTGCCGAACCGCAGGACGCGCACGCCCACCTCCTCCTCGGCCGCACGCTCGAGCGTCAGGGCCGGCTCGCCGAAGCGGCCCCCCACCTGCGGCTCGCCGACACGATGACGGCCTGGGACCTCGTCGTCGTCTGACCCTCCGGGCCCTCGAAGTCCGCGCGGCGCCCGGCGCCCGCGGGCCACTCCCCCGGCCCATCCCCGGTTGTCCGGACCGTACCGCCTCCGCAGGCTGCTGGCGTGGGGGCCCACGACCGACCACGGTTCGGAGACCGCAATGACCTGTCCGCACGTCCGGTCCATAACGCGACGCAAGGCACGCTATGCCGTCGCAGTCCTCCTCGCGGCGGCCGCGAGCCTCACCGCCTGCGGTGAGAAGACGACGAACGCCCTGCGCGTCGACCGCGCGGTGCCCGCCGACACGCCCGCACCGAAGGTGCCCTGCGGCAACCCGCCGGTGCAGCTGGACCCCCAGGACCAGGACTTCCTCGACCAGCTGGCGGCAGCGGACGGCCCGCCGCTGTACACGCTCTCCTACACCGCCGCCCGGCAGGTGCTCGACAAGCTGCAGGCGGGTCCGGTGGACATGCTCCCGGCGCAGATCAGCGAGCGCACCGTGCCCGGTGGACCCACCGGCCCGGTGTCCGTGCACGTCGTACGGCCCGAAGGCGCCAAGGGGGACCTTCCCGGGATCGTCTACATCCACGGCGGCGGCTGGGTGCTGGGCAACTTCAAGACCCACGAGCGTCTGGTGCGCGAGCTCGCCAACGGCGCGCAGGCGGCGGTGGTCTTCGTCGACTACACCCCCTCACCCGAGGCCCAGTTCCCCGTGCCGATCGAGCAGGCGTACGCGGTGGCCAAGTGGGTCGCCGGCAACGGCGGCCAGATCGGTGTCGACCCCTCGCGTCTGGCCGTCGCCGGCGACTCGGTGGGCGGCGACATGACGGCCGCCGTGGCGATGATGGCCAAGCAGCGCGGCGGACCCGACTTCCGGCGTCAGGTGATGCTGTACCCGGTCACGGACGCGAACTTCGACACCGCCTCGTACAACCGTTTCGCGGAGAACTGCTGGCTGACCAAGCCCGCGATGAAGTGGTTCTGGGACGCGTACGCCCCCCGTCTCAAGGACCGGCAGAACCCCCTGGCCGCCCCGCTGCGCGCCACGGTCGACCAGCTGCGCGGCCTCCCGCCGGCGCTGATGGTCACCGACTCCGACGTGCTCCACGACGAGGGCACCGCGTACGCGGAGAAGCTGCGGGAGGCGGGTGTGCCCGTCCAGCTGACGCACTACCCCGAGATCACGCACGACTTCATGATGCTCAACGCCCTCCGCGGCACGGAGTCCAACAAGAAGGCGGTGGCCGAGGTCACCTCGGCGCTCCGCGAGGCGCTGCACGGGGCGGGGTCCGGCCCCGCCAAGTGAACCCCGGCAGGGTGTGCCCCGATCCTGCCCTGCAGGCGGGTCGTGGAGGGGCGGCGGGTGCGACCCGCCGCGCCACCACCACCCCCCAAGACCCCCAACCCGTTTGACAAGGTAAAAAAATTAA
>NZ_JBHYMQ010000033.1:81354-82312 GCF_042742985.1 Streptomyces sp. NPDC058864
TGGGGGCCCGGCCCCCTACAGTTAACCCCCGTCGGGGTGGCCCCCTACGCCCCCTCGGTGGGGGTTTTTGTGGGGGCGGCGGGTGCGACCGTCCGCGCCTCCACGACCCCCGATGACCCCGAACCGGTTTCCCTTGGTAACAGATTTCTGTTATCGTTGATTCATGGATGAGAGGGCGACCACCAGAGAGCGGATCATGTCCGCCGCTGCTGTCCTGCTCGCCGAGGGTGGCCGCGACGCGGTCTCGACCCGGTCGGTCAGCAAGGCGGCGGCCGTCCAGCCGCCGACCATCTACCGGCAGTTCGGCGACATGCAGGGCCTGCTCGACGCCGTCGCGGCGGAGGGCTTCGCCGACTACCTGCACCGCAAGACCGACCGTGTGCGCGCCGACGATCCGGTCGAGGACCTCCGCTGGGGCTGGGACCTGCACATCGAGTTCGGTGTGGCCAACCCGGAGATATACCAGCTGATGTTCGGTCAGCCCAGGCCCGGCGCCGAGCAGGCGGCCGTGACGGAGTCGTTCAACGTCCTCCGCGGCCTGGTGACCCGGGTCGCCGAGGCGGGCCGGCTGAGCGTCGACGTGGAACGCGCCATGCTGATGATCCACGCGGCCGGGTGCGGAGTCGTCCTGACGCTGATCGCCACGCTGCCCGAGGCCCGTGACCCGGAGCTGTCGCCGCGGACGCGGGAGGCCATACTCGCCGCCATCACCACCGCGGCGCCCGAGGAAGCCGCCGAGGAGGGGCGTCGGACGATCACCCGCACCGTCGCCTTCAAGGCCGTGCTCCCGGAGATCGGGGAGATCCTCACGCCCGGTGAACGCATCCTGCTGAACGAGTTGCTGGACCGCATCACGCACTCCGTCTGAGACGCCGCGCGGGGGCCGGGTCACGGTCCTGCCCCCGCGCGACCTCACGGCTGCCGCCGTCTCCGTGCGGGGAACGCCCGGTGGGGAACC